>NZ_QWGT01000028.1 GCF_003576405.1 Clavibacter lycopersici | reverse complement strand
CGGCCGCGGTGCGCGGCCGGCCCGACCCGGTGGAGGCCGGTCGACGCGTGCGTCGACCGGCCGGTGCGCCGCCGGAGCGGTGCGGTGCGGGCTACTCGCCCTTGTCGATCTCGTCCTGCGTGTAGTAGCCGCTGTCCACGATGACCTCGACGAGGTTGTCCTTGGTCACGGTCACGGGCGGGAACTGCTTGGTCGGGACGTCCTTCACCTTGTTGTTGTAGGTGTCGGGCGCGTCCGGGGTGTCGCCCTTGAGCAGGTCGTCGACCATCGTGACGGCCTCCTTGCCGAGCAGGCGCGTGTCCTTGAAGATCGTCGAGTACTGGACGCCGTCGAGGATGAGCTTGTCGGACGCCTTCTCGCCGTCCTGGCCGGTGATGATCGGCATGGCGTCGCTGGCGACGCCGGCCGAGGTCAGGGCCTGGATGATGCCGCGCGACAGGCCGTCGTACGGCGAGAGGACGCCGTCCGGCTTGGCGCCGCCGGGGTACGAGCCCGAGAGCAGGTTCTCCATGCGGGCCTGAGCGCCCTCCTGCTTCCACTGCTGGATCGCGACCTGGCTGAACTCCGTCTGGCCGGAGCCGACGGTGATCTGGCCGGAGTCGAGGAACGGCTTGAGGACGCTCATCGCACCCTCGTAGAAGAACGTGGCGTTGTTGTCGTCCGGGCTGCCGGCGAACACCTCGATGGTCTTCTTCTCGGTGCTGCCGGTGGGGTTGCCGTCCGCGTCCACGAGGCCGAGGCCCTGGAGGAGCGAGTTGCCCTGGAGCACGCCGACCTGCTGGTTGTCGAAGGTCGTGTAGTAGTCGACGTCCTCGGTGCCGTTGATCAGGCGGTCGTACGCGATGACCTTGACGCCGTCGTCGGCCGCGGTCTTGAGGACCTGGGTCAGCGCGGTGCCGTCGATCGACGCGACGATGAGCGCCTTGGCGCCCTTGTTCAGCATCGTCTCGATCTGCGAGATCTGGTCCTGCACCTTGTCGTTCGCGTACTGCAGGTCGACCTGGTAGCCCAGGTCGGTGAGCTGCTTCTCCACGTTGTTGCCGTCGTCGACCCAGCGCTCGCTGGTCTTGGTGGGCATGGCGACGCCGACGAGGGTGTCGGCGGGGTTGACCTCGCCATCGGCTGCGGCGCCTCCACGGCCTCCGCCGCCTCCGCCGGAGCATGCGGCGAGCGAGAGGGCGATGCTCGTGGCTGCGATGCCGACGAGGACCTTCTTCATCTTCACGGTCGTACCTTTCCTACTTCTGCTGTGTGACGGTCGCCGCGGCATCTGCGCCGCGCCGGCCGTCCGGGTGATTGGTGTTACAGGCCCTGGGCCAGGCGGTGGTACGCCTGGTTCCAGCGGACTTCCTTGGTGAAACCCTTGAGGGTCGTGTCCTCGTCGATGACGAGGAGCTCGGTGCGCGCGATCTCGGCGAAGTCCTCGAAGACCTCGACGCCGACCTGCGTGCTCATGACCGTGTGGTGGGCGGCCCCGGCGGTGAGCCAGGCCGCGGCGCTCGTCGCGAGGTCCGGTGCGGGCTTCCACACGGCGCGGGCGACGGGCAGGTTCGGGAGCGGCTCGTCGAGCGGCACGACCTCCACGACGTTCGCGACGATGCGGAAGCGGTCGCGCATGTCCGACATGGCGACGACGACCGCGGGGCCGGGGTCGGTGTCGAAGACGAGGCGCACCGGGTCCTCGCGGCCCCCGATGCCGAGCGGGTGGATCTCGAGGCTCGGCCGGCCCGTGGTGAGGGTGGGGCAGATCTCGAGCATGTGCGCACCCAGGATCTTCTCCTCGCCGGGGACGAGGTGGTACGTGTAGTCCTCCATGAGGCTCGCGCCACCGGGGAGGCCCGCGCCCATGACCTTCGCCGCGCGGATGAGGACGGCCGTCTTCCAGTCGCCCTCGGCGCCGAAGCCGTAGCCCTCGGCCATGAGCCGCTGCACGGCGAGGCCGGGCAGCTGGCGGAGGCCGCCGAGGTCCTCGAAGCTCGTGGTGAACGCGCCGAAGCCGCCCTCCTCGAGGAAGGAGCGCAGGCCCACCTCGATCGCGGCGCCGTAGCGGAGCGACTCGTGGCGCTCGCCCCCGCGCTGCAGCTCGGGCTGGATGTCGTAGAGGGTCTCGTACTCGTCGACCAGCGCGTCGATCTCGGCGTCGGTCGCCGCGTCCACGCGCTCGACGAGGTCGTTGACGCCCCAGGTGTTGACGCTCACGCCGAAGCGCAGCTCGGCCTCGGTCTTGTCGCCCTCCGTGACGGCGACGTTCCGCATGTTGTCGCCGAAGCGGGCGACCTTGAGCTCGTGGGTGGCGGCCCAGCCGGCGGCGGCGCGCATCCACGTGCCGATGCTCTGCCGCACCGACTCCGTGCTCACGTGGCCGACGACCGTCTTGCGGACGACGCCGAGGCGCGACTGGATGTAGCCGAACTCGCGGTCGCCGTGCGCGGCCTGGTTGAGGTTCATGAAGTCCATGTCGATGCTGCTCCACGGCAGCGCGACGTTGGCCTGCGTGTGCAGGTGGAGGAAGGGCTTCTGCAGGGCGTCGAGGCCCTGGATCCACATCTTCGCGGGGCTGAACGTGTGCATCCACGCGATGAGGCCGATGGTGCGGTCGCTCGCGTTGGCCTCGAGGGCCATGCGGCGGATGCTGTCCGAGTCCTTGAGGACGGGCTTCCAGACGACGCGGACGGGGATGTCCGACGCCTCCTCGAGCTGCCGGGCGATCTCCTGCGACTGCTCGGCGACCTGCTGGAGCGTCTCCTCGCCGTAGAGGTTCTGGCTGCCGGTGAGGAACCAGACCTCGTAGTGGTCGAGGGTGGTGGTGATGCGGCTCACTTCAGGGCTCCTTGGGGTGCTTGTCCGTAGACGTTCTGGTAGCGGTCGAACAGGGAGTCGACGGCCTCGACGGGGAGGGGCGTCGGCTCGCCGAGCTGGCGGGAGATGTGCACGGTGCGCGCCACGTCCTCGACCATGACGGCCGCCTTCACGGCGTCCTTCGCGTCCTTGCCGATGGTGAAGGGGCCGTGGCCCGCCATCAGGACGGCGCGCGAGCGGTGCCCGGTGAGGGTCTCCACGATGCCGCGACCGATCGAGTCGTCGCCGATGATGGCGAACGGGCCGACGGGGATCTCGCCGCCGAACTCGTCGGCCATCGCGGTGATGACGCACGGGATGGGCTCCCGCCGGGCCGCCCACGCGACCGCGTAGGTGGAGTGCGTGTGGACCACGCCGCCCACCTCGGGCATGTTGCGGTAGACGTACGCGTGCGCCGCGGTGTCGCTCGAGGGGGCGTTGCGGGACCCGGGGGTGTCCGGGATCACGTTGCCGTCGAGGTCGCAGAGGATCATGTTCTCGGGGCTCAGGTCGTCGTAGCTGACGCCCGACGGCTTGATGACGAAGAGGTCGGCGCCGGGGACGCGGCCGGAGACGTTGCCGCCGGTCCAGACCACGAGGCCGTAGCGCACGAGCTCGCCGTGCAGGCGGGAGACCTCGGAGCGGACACGGGCGACCGCGACCTCGATCTCGGGTGCGTAGGTGCTCACGCGCGTGCCTCCCTCTTGAGCGACTTGAGCCGCTTCATGACGTCGTTGGCGCCGCGACCGAAGTGGTCGTGCAGCGTGGAGTACTCCTCGTAGAGGCGGTCGTAGGCGAGCGAGCGCTCCTCGTCCGGCTGGTACTTGCCGCTCTCGACCTTGCCCATGGCGTCGCCCGCGACGCGCACGTCGGGGTAGGCGCCCGCGGCGACGGCCGCGTGGATGGCCGATCCGAGCGCCGGTCCCTGCTCGCTCGTGATGACCGAGATCGGGAGGCGGAGGATGTCGCTGTACGCCTGCATGAGGAACGCGTTCTTCAGCAGGCCGCCCGCGACGATGAACTCGGTGACGGGGACGCCGGAGGCGGCGAAGGTCTCCACGATCTTGCGGGTGCCGAACGCGGTGGCCTCGAGCAGCGCCCGGTAGACCTCCTCGGTGCGCGTGGTGAGCGTGGTGCCGATGACGAGGCCGGAGAGCTCGTGGTCGACGAGCACCGACCGGTTGCCGGAGTGCCAGTCGAGCGCGACGAGGCCGTGGCCGCCGACGGGCTGGTCGGCCGCGAGGTCGGTGAGGTGCTGGTGAACGCTCTTGCCGGCGGCCGCGGCCTCCTCGGCGTAGCGCGCGGGCACCTGGTTCTTGACGTACCAGGCGAAGATGTCGCCGACGCCGGACTGGCCGGCCTCGTAGCCGTACAGCCCCGAGACGATGCCGCCGTCGACGACGCCGCACATGCCGGGGACCTCGGTGAGGACGTCGCTGTTCATGACGTGGCAGGTGCTGGTGCCCATGATCGCGACCATCTGGCCGGGCTCGACGGCGCGGGCGACGGGCGCGGTGACGTGCGCGTCGACGTTGCCGACCGCCACCGCGATGCCCTCGGGCAGGCCCGTCCAGGCGGCGGCCTCGGCGGAGAGCGTGCCGGCGGCGGATCCGAGCTGGCCGATCTCGTGCGCCACCTTCTCCTCGGCGAACGACGCGAAGTCGGGGTTCAGGGCGCCGAGGAAGTCGCGGGTCGGGTACTCGCCGTCCTGGAGGATCCCCTTGTAGCCGGCGGTGCAGGCGTTGCGCACGTAGCTGCCGGTGAGCTGCCAGACGATCCAGTCGGCCGCCTCGACCCAGTGGTCCATGAGCGCGTAGAGCTCCGGGTCCTCCTCGAGGAGCTGGAGGCCCTTGGCGAACTCCCACTCGCTGGAGATGAGGCCGCCGTAGCGGGCGAGCCACTTCTCGCCGCGCTCCTCGGCCAGCTCGTTGATGCGGTCGGCGTGCGACTGCGCGGCGTGGTGCTTCCAGAGCTTGACGTAGGCGTGGGGGCGGTCAGCCAGACCCTCGACCTCGTTGAGCGGCGTGCCGTCGGCGAGCGTGGGGACCATGGTGCACGCGGTGAAGTCGGTGCCGATGCCGATGACGCGGGCGGGGTCGATGCCGGCCTCGCGGATCGCGGCGGGCACGGCCTGCTTCAGCACGTCGACGTAGTCGCTCGGGACCTGCAGGGCCCACTCGGGCGGGAGCTGCGCGCCGGTCGCGGCGAGCGTGTCGTCCATCACCGCGTGCGGGTAGTCGAGGACGCCCGAGCCGAGCTCGACGCCGTCCGAGACGCGCACCACGACGGCGCGACCGGAGAGGGTGCCGTAGTCGACCCCGATGACGTAGCTCTCGGCGTCCGTGCCGGGCTGGGCCTCGGCTGCGGTGCTCACGGGGGCGCTGGGCACGGGATCGACTCCTTCGTCTGATGCGTGCGATCCGGGGGGATCGCGTCTGATGTGAACGGTCACATCAGCGGATGTCACTCTACACACGCCCGGGATCGACCTGTCAACCCGAGACGGCCCACCCCCTCGAAGTGGGGTGCTCGTGGCTGGGGAGGACGCGGGACGGGCGTCGACGGATCAGGAGGAGGGCGGCCCGGTGGACGCGCGGACGACCAGCTCCGGCGTGATCGTGCCGCGGTACCGGTCCCCCGACCCGCCCATGCCGTCGAGCAGGAGCGCGACGCAGCGCCGGCCGACCTCGGCGAAGTCCTGGCGGACGGTCGTGAGCGGCGGCCAGAAGTGCGCGGCCTCCGGGATGTCGTCGAAGCCGACGATGCTGACGTCGCCCGGCACGTCGAGGCCGGCGTCCCGCACGGCGTGGATGAGGCCGAGGGCCATCTGGTCGTTGCTGGAGAAGATCGCCGTGAAGTCGCGCAGGCGCAGCATCTCGCGGCCCGCGTAGAAGCCGAACTCGGCCGTCCAGTCGCCGAGGATGGGCGCCGTCGTGGGCACGTCGGCGGCCGACATGGCGTCGAGGAAGCCGCGCATGCGCGCCTCGGCCTCGATCCAGTCCTGGGGGCCGGCGAGGTGGTAGATGTCGCGGTGCCCGAGGTCGAGCAGGTGCCGGGTGGCGAGGCGCGCCCCCGCGATCTGGTCGACGGACAGGTCGTGCGAGTCGCCACGCCCGTCGCTCTGCATCGTCACGTAGGGGACGTCGAGCGACATGCTCGCGATCACCTCGCGCACGCGCACCTGCGGCGCCACGACCACGAGGCCCTCGACCGCCTGGTCGACGAGGTGCCCGAGGGCGACCGTGATGGCCGCCTCGTCGTTCGAGGCCAGGTTCGTGGTGGTCACGAGGTAGCCGGCCTCGCGGGCGGCCGCCTCGATCGCCGCGATCGACGACGCCGGGCCGTACTGGGAGCTCTGGGCGGTGAGCACGCCGATCGTCCGCGAGCGGCTCGTGACGAGGGCCCGGGCCGCGCGGTTCGGCCGGTACTGCACCTGCTCCATGACGTCGAGCACGCGCTGGCGCGTCTCCGCGCGGAGCGACGGCGAGTCGTTGAGGACGCGCGAGACCGTCTGGTGCGAGACCCCGGCGAGGCGCGCGACGTCGCGGATGCTGGGCGCCCTGCCGCGCGGCGTCTCCGTCGTCATCACCGACCCCGTCTCCGTCCGGGCGTCCGCCCGAGCGCCTCGTGGCGCAGGTGTCACATTGTCACATGTGACTGTCACACGGCGCAGGGGCGCAGGATCCCGTGAGGCCGGGAGGGCGGACGCCCGGGGCGGGACGGCTGCGGCAGACTGGTCGTCCACCCGACGAGAGGCACCACCTGTGACGATCACCGCCGCGGCAGACGGATCCGCGCTCGGCAACCCCGGACCCGCCGGCTGGGCCTGGTACGTCGACGACGAGCACTGGGCCGCGGGCGGCTGGCCGCACGCGACCAACAACCAGGGCGAGCTGAAGGCCGTGCTCGAGCTGTTCCGGGCCACCGCGCACCTCGACGACGACCTGCTCGTGCTGTGCGACAGCCAGTACGTCATCAACTCGGTGACCAGGTGGATGCCCGGATGGAAGCGCAAGGGCTGGCGGAAGGGCGACGGCAAGCCGGTGCTCAACGTCGAGCTGCTGAAGGAGATCGACGCGGAGATCCAGGGCCGCAGGTACCGCTTCGAGTGGGTCAAGGGCCACGCGGCCCACCCGCTGAACGAGGCCGCCGACGAGCGGGCGCGCGCCGTCGCGACGGCGTTCCAGGGCCGCCGCCCGATCCCCGAGGGGCCGGGCTGGGCCGGTCACGAGGCAGGCGGATCCGCCGCGCGGGAGACCGAGGAGCAGGCGTCCGTCGAGGCCGATGCGGACGCCGCCGCGGATCCCGTGGTCGCCGAGGCGGAGGCCGTGGAGGCCGAGGCCCCCGCGCAGCCGGGACTGTTCGACTTCGACGCCTTCGACGAGGAGATCGCGCCCGAGCCCGGCGACACGACGCTCACCATCGCGCTCGACCGCGACACGATGGCACGTCTCGCCGCCCACGCGCGCGAGCGCGGCGTCAGCGTCGACGAAGCGGTACGCGGGCTGCTGCCCTGAGCCCCGCGCGATCCGGTGCGGCGCCGACGCGCGCCGCACCGGATCCCGCTAGTGCTTGCCCTGCTTGAGGGCCTTGCCGAGCGCGCGCTCGAGGTCGACGACGAGGTCCTCGACGGCCTCGATGCCCACCGACAGGCGCACCAGGTCGTCCGGCACCTCGAGCGGCGTGCCCTTGACCGACGCGTGCGTCATCTCGGACGGGTAGCTGATGAGCGACTCGACGCCGCCGAGCGACTCCGCGAGCTGGAACACGCGCGTGCCCTCGACGACGCGGCGCGCGGCCTTCGCTCCCCCGCGCACCTGGAACGAGATCATGCCGCCGAAGCCCGTCATCTGCGCCTTGGCGATGTCGTGGCCGGGGTGCTCGGGCAGGCCCGGGTAGTGCACGGCGGTGACGTCGGGGTGCTGCTGCAGGAACGACGCGATCTCCTCGGCGTTCGCGGAGTGGCGCTCGACGCGGACGGCGAGGGTCTTGATCCCGCGCGTCGTGAGCCAGGCGTCCATCGGGCCGGAGACGGCGCCGACCGCGAACTGCAGGAAGCCGACCTTCTCCGCGAGCGCGTCGTCATCCAGGATCACCGCGCCGCCGAGGACGTCGGAGTGGCCGCCCAGGTACTTGGTGGTCGAGTGCACGACCACGTCGGCGCCCAGCGTGAGCGGCTGCTGCAGGTACGGCGACGCGAACGTGTTGTCGACGACGACGGTGGCGCCCGCGGCGTGGCCGAGGTCGGCGAGCGCGCGGATGTCGCTGATCTTCATCAGCGGGTTGCTGGGCGTCTCGACCCAGAGGACCTTCGCGGGGCCGGATCCGAGCACCCGCTCGACCGCGGCGAGGTCGCTCATGTCGACGGTCTCGACGACGATCCCCCAGTCGCCGAGCACGCGCGTGAGGAGGCGGTAGGTGCCGCCGTACACGTCGTCGCTCAGCACGATGCGGTCGCCCGGGCGCGTGATCGCCCGCAGCAGGGTGTCCTCCGCGGCGAGGCCGGAGGCGAACGAGAAGGCGTGCTTCCCCTTCTCGATCGACGCGAGCAGCTCCTGCAGCCCGGTGCGCGTGGGGTTGGCGCTCCGCGCGTACTCGTAGCCGCCGCGGAGCCCGCCGATGCCGTCCTGCACGAAGGTGCTCGTGAGGTACAGCGGCGGGATGACGGCGCCCGTGGTGGGGTCCGGGTCCTGGCCGGCGTGGATCGCGCGGGTGTCGAAGTCGTGCTTGTCGCTCACGGTGCTCGTCTCTGTGGGTCGCGGGTGGTGCGCGGGTCGCTGGTGGTGCGCGGGTCGGGGAGCCGGCCGGCGGATCAGTCGGTGAGGTACGTCAGGAGGTCGTGCCGCGTGAGGACGCCGACGGGCTTGCCGCCGTCGCTCACCATGAGGGCGTCGGCGGAGCCGAGGGCGCTCCACGCCTCCGGCACCGTCTCGTTCACGCCGATGAGGCCGAACGCCTCGCCCGTGAAGGCGCCCACCTGGTCGGACAGCTGCGCGCGACCGCTGAAGACGAGCTCCAGCAGGCTGCGCTCGTCGACCGCGCCGGCGACCTCGCCCATGACGACGGGCGGCTCGGCCGAGAGCACGGGCAGCTGCGAGACGTCGTACTCGGTCATGATGCGGATCGCGTCGCGGATGGTGTCGTTCGGGTGCGCGTGCACGAGGTCGGGGAGGCTGCCGGTCTTGGCGCTCATGACGTCGGCGACCGTGCGCTGGCCGTTGACGCGCGCGAAGCCGTAGGACTGCATCCACTTCTCGTTGAAGATCTTGCCGAGGTAGCCGCGTCCGCCGTCGGGCAGGAGGATCACCATCACGTCGTCCGGCCCGAGGTGCTTCGCGGCCTTGAGCGCGGAGACCACGGCCATGCCGCTGGATCCGCCGACGAGGAGGCCCTCCTCGCGGGCGAGCCGCAGGGTCATGTCAAACGACTCCTGGTCGCTCGAGGCGATGACCTCGTCGACCACGTCCGGGTCGTAGGCCGCGGGCCAGAAGTCCTCGCCCACGCCCTCGACGAGGTACGGGCGGCCGGTGCCGCCGGAGTAGACGGATCCCTCGGGGTCGGCGCCGATGATGCGGACGCGCCCCTCCGACACCTCCTTGAGGTACCGGCCGACGCCGCTGATGGTGCCGCCCGTGCCGACGCCCGCCACGAAGTGCGTGATCTCGCCCTCCGTGTCGCGCCAGATCTCGGGACCGGTGGTCTCGTAGTGGCTGAGCGGCCCGTTGGGGTTGGAGTACTGGTCGGGCTTGAAGGCGCCGGGGATCTCGCGCGCGAGCCGGTCGCTCACCGAGTAGTAGGAGTCGGGGTGGTCGGGCGCGACCGACGTGGGCGTGACCACGATCTCGGCGCCGTACGCCGTGAGGACGTTGCGCTTGTCCTCGCCGACCTTGTCCGGCAGCACGAAGACGCAGCGGTAGCCGCGCTGCTGGGCGACGAGCGCGAGGCCGACGCCCGTGTTGCCGGATGTGGGCTCGACGATGGTGCCGCCGGGCTTCAGCTTGCCCTCGCGCTCGGCGGCGTCGATGATGCGCGTCGCGATGCGGTCCTTGGCGCTGCCGCCGGGGTTCAGGTACTCGACCTTCACCAGCACGGTGGCCGAGATCCCCTCGACCACCTTGTTGAGCTTCACGAGCGGGGTGTTCCCGATGAGGTCGAGGATCGTGTCGGCGTACTTCACGTGAGGTGGCGCTCCCGGTGTCAGGTGTGCGGTCCGGTGGGCCCCGCTCGTCCAGTGTAGGCGCGCGCCTCCCCGGTGTTACGGGCGTCGGCGCGGGCCGCGGGCAGGGCGCGTCCAGGCCGAGCCGGTACCCTGATCGCACATTCCCCCAGCAGAGAAGGACCCTCCGTGGCGCGACGCGACGACACCACGCCCTCCGGCGACCAGAGCGGACGGCCCGTCCCGCCGACCGCCAAGCAGGCCCAGAAGGACCTCACGGTCAAGCAGCAGCGCGAGGCCCGCCGCGCCGAGAAGGTGGCGGCGCTCAAGAAGCAGCAGGACCGTGCGCGCCGCAACCGGCTCATCGGCATCATCACGGGATCCGTGGCCGCCGTCGCGGTCGTCGGCATCGTCATCGGCGTGGTCGTCTCGAGCGGCACGCCGAAGCAGGACCCGGCCGACATCAGCATCCAGGGCCTCCAGACGTGGGACTCGCTCCCCAGCACGCACGTGCAGGGCACGGTCGACTACGCCGCCAAGTACGACGGCATGAACCCGCCCGCCGGCGGCGAGCACAACGCCATGTGGCTCAACTGCGGGATCTACGACCAGCCGCAGCCGAACGAGAACGCGGTGCACGACCTCGAGCACGGCGCCGTGTGGGTCACGTACGACGCGACGAAGGTCACGGGCGACGACCTGTCGGACCTGCAGAAGTACGCGGAGTCGTTCGGCGGCTACGTCACCATGTCGCCGTACGAGGGCCTCGACACCGCCATCGCGCTGTCCGCGTGGGGCGCGCAGGTGAAGGTCGACTCGGTGGACGACCAGCGCATCAAGGACTTCATGGCCAAGTACTGGAAGAGCCCGAACGCCCCCGAGGCCGGCGCCGCGTGCACCGGCGCCCTCGAGGGCGAGGGCCGGGTCGGCTGACCGTGACGGACCGCGGCACCGACGGATCCGAGCGCTCCGACCGACCCGAGGGCGACGTGGTCGTCGACCACGTGCCGGACGACGACATCCGCGAGGAGGAGCTCGAGGGCCTGGTCGCGCACGGCGAGGCCGCGCGCGCCCGCGGACGTCGGATCCGGATCGGGCTCGCCGCCGGCATCGTCGCGGTGGCGCTCGTGGTCGCCGGGCTCCTCGTGGGCCGGGTCACCGCGCCGGTCTCGGCCCTCACCCCCAGCACCAACAGCGCCGAGGCGGGCTTCTCCCGCGACATGCAGGTGCACCACGAGCAGGCCGTGCAGATGTCGCTCATGATCATCGACCGCACCGACGACCCCGAGGTCAAGCTGATCGCGCAGGACATCGCGCAGGCGCAGGCGCAGCAGGCCGGCCAGATGTACGCGTTCCTCACGTCGTGGGGCCTCGACCAGGCGCCGTCGCAGCCCCGCATGACGTGGATGACGCTGCCCACGCTCGACGGGGGGACCGACCACTCCTCCATGGACATGACGCCGGGCGCCACCATGCCGGGCCTCGCGTCGCAGGCCGACCTCGACGAGCTGCGGTCGCTCATGGGCGTGGAGGCCGAGCGGAAGTACCTCACCCTGATGATCGCCCACCACCGCGGCGGCGTCGAGATGGCCCAGGCCCTCCTCGACCGCTCGCGGAACCCGCTCGTGACGAACCTCGCCAGCGGCATGGTGATGGTGCAGGAGAAGGAGATCACCTACATGCAGCAGCTGCTGGACGCCCGGTCCTGAGCCGACCTCCCCGCACCGCCCGCCCGCCTCGCGGGCGGGCGGTGCGTCGTCCGGCGGGCGATCCGGGATCCGCGGCTCAGGCCGCTTCCGTGCGCTGGTCGCTGTAGAGGCGCGCGTACTCGCCGCGGCGCGCCAGCAGCTCCGCGTGCGTGCCCCGCTCGACGATGCGGCCGGCGACGACCACGAAGATCACGTCCGCGTCGACCACGGTCGAGAGCCGGTGCGCGATGGCGATGGTCGTGCGGCCGCGCGACGCCGTCTCGAGCGCCTGCTGCACGACGCGCTCCGAGATCGCGTCGAGCGCGCTCGTGGCCTCGTCGAGGATCAGCACGGCCGGGTCCTTGAGCAGCACGCGCGCGATGGCGATGCGCTGCTTCTCGCCGCCGGAGAGCCGGTAGCCGCGCTCCCCCACGAGCGTGTCGTACCCGTCGGGGAACGACTCGATCGTCTGGTGGATGTTGGCCGCCCTGGCCGCCTGCTCGATCTGCTCCTGCGTGGCGTCGGGACGGGCGTAGCGGAGGTTCTCGCCGATGGTGGCGTGGAAGAGGTACGTCTCCTGGCTGACGATGCCGATGTTCTCCAGCAGCGACTCCTGCTGGAGGTCGCGCACGTCCTCACCCGAGAACAGCACCCGCCCGCCGGTCACGTCGTGGAACCGCGGGATGAGGTACGACACCGTGGTCTTGCCCGCGCCCGACGGCCCCACGAACGCCGCGAACTGGCCGGGCTGGATCTCGAACGACATCCCGTCGAGGGTCGGCCGCTCCCCGGCCCGCGTGTCGGGGTAGGAGAAGCGCACGTCGTCGAACGCCACCCGCCCGAGCGCCGGGCCCGACTCGACCGGCCGCGCGTCGTGCCGGTCGCGGATGGCGGGCTCGAGGTCGAGGTACTCGAAGATGCGGGCGAACAGCGCGCCGGAGGTCTGCAGGTCGAGGGCCACGCGCATCAGGCCGATGAGCGGCCACATGAGGCGCGCCTGCACGGTCGTGAACGCGACGATGGTGCCCGCCGTGACGTCGACGCCGCCCGTGATGAGGAAGCCCGCGACCACGTAGACGATGGCCGGGATGATCGAGAGGAAGATCTGCACGAGCGCGAAGAACCACTGCCCGCTCATCTGCTGGCTGACCTGCAGCCGGATCTGCGTGCGGTTCTCGGCCTCGTAGCGCTCCGTCTCCGCGGCCTGCCGGTTGAAGCTCTTCGACAGGAGGATGCCGGAGACCGACAGCGTCTCCTGCGTGATCGCCGTCATGTCCGACAGCGACTCCTGCGTCTTCGACGCGATCCGCGCCCGCACCTGGCCCACGCGCCGCTGCGCGACGACGAGCACGGGCATGAGGACGACGGCCACGAGGGTGAGCTGCCAGTTGAGCACGAGCATCGCGACGAGGGCCGCGATCACGGTCACGGTGTTGCCGAGGACGCTCGAGACGGTGTTGGTGAGGACGGCCGCGACGCCGCCCACGTCGTTCTGCAGCCGCGACTGGATGACGCCCGTCTTGGTGCGCGTGAAGAAGCCGAGCTCCATGCTCTGCAGGTGGCGGAACAGGTCGACGCGCATGGATCCCATGACCCGGTTGCCGACCGTCGCCGTGAGGTAGGTCTGCCAGACGCCGAGGCCTGCGCCCGCGATCCAGATGGCGATCATGATGGACACGAGCTCGACCAGCACCGGGATGTCGGGGCCGCCGGACGCCGGGAAGAGCCCGCGGTCGAAGGCCTGCTGCGTGAGCAGCGGCGGCACGACCGTGAGGCCCGCGCCGACCAGCACGAGCGCGATCGTGAGGATCAGCGCGCGCCGGTGCGGGCGGAACAGCTCCGCGATCCGGCCCAGCAGGTTCTCGACGCGCGGCGCCTCGGCGTTGGCCCGCCGCTGCGCCTCGGCGTCCGCCGCGCTCACCCGTCCGCGGCGTCCGCCGCCCCCGCGCATCCCGCCGCCCGCGGCGATGTCGCCCATCCTCGTCATTCCGGCGATCCTACGCCCGCGGGGGATCGCTCCCGACCACGGTCGGCCCGCCACGACGACGGCCCGGCCGCCCGCGCGAGCGGACGACCGGGCCGGGTCGGTGCGGAGGCGGATCAGCCCTTCGTGGATCCCGCCAGCAGGCCCCGCACGAAGTAGCGCTGGAGGCTGAAGAACACGATGAGCGGCACGATGAGCGAGACGAACGCGGCCGCCGTGAGCCGCTGCCAGTCCTGCCCGCGCGTGCCCGTGAGCTCCGCGAGGCGCTGCGTGAGCGGCGCGACGTCGGCCGTGCCGCCCGAGAAGATCAGCGCGACCAGCAGGTCGTTCCAGACCCAGAGGAACTGGAAGATCGCGAACGACGCGATGGCAGGGAGCGCCAACGGCAGCACGATGCGGAAGAACACCTGCCCGTGGCTCGCGCCGTCGACCCGGGCCGCCTCGATGACCTCGCCCGGGATCTCCGAGATGAAGTTGTGCAGCAGGAAGATCGCGAGCGGCAGCGCGAAGATCGTGTGCGCCACCCACACCGGGAGGTAGCCCTGCTCCGGGATGAGCGGGATCACGCCGTGCACGGCCTCCTGCAGCGGGCGGAGCGTCTGCGTGAACATCTGCAGCAGCGGGATGAGCGCCATCTGCAGCGGCACGATCTGCAGCGCGAAGATCAGCACGAACAGGAAGCCCGAGCCCTTGAACTTGATCCACGCGAACGCGTACGCGGCCATCGACGCGATGACGAGCGGGAACAGCGTCGCGGGGATCGCGATGGCGAGCGAGTTGACGAAGTAGGAGCCCAGCTGCGGCGACGACTGCGACGTCGAGAGAAGCACGTCCTGGTAGTTGTCGAGCGTGAAGCCCGGGTTCTGGAAGATCGTCCACCAGCCCGTGGTCTGGATGAGGCCGGCCGGCCGGAACGACGAGACGAACAGGCCGAAGGTCGGCAGCGTCCAGAGCACGGCGATGATGAGCGCCGCCACCGTGGCGCGACGCGAGGTGAGCCGGTTCTTGACCCGGCGGCTCTTCGCGCCGACCGTGGCGGCCTGCTCGATGGTGCCGCGGCGGGCCCCGTCCGCGACGGGCAGGTCGGCGGGTGCGACGCTCATCGGATCTCCCTCTGCTTGCTCATGACGCGGACGTTGTAGATGACGATCGGCAGCACCATGAGGAACAGCACGATCGCGAGGGCGGATCCGCGGCCCTGCTCGCCGGCGCGGAACGCCTGCGTGTACATCTCGTTGGCGATGACGCTCGTGTCGAAGTTGCCCGCTGTCATGGTGCGCACGATGTCGAACACCTTGAGCGTCGCGATGGAGATGGTCGTGACCACCACGACGAGCGAGCCGCGGATCCCGGGGAGCGTCACGTTCGTGAAGCGCTGCCAGGCGTTGGTGCCGTCGAGCTGCGCGGCCTCGATCTGCTCGGTGGGCACGCCCTTGATGCTCGCGGAGAGCACCACCATGGCGAAGCCGGTCTGGATCCAGATCATCACGATGATGAGCAGCGCCGTGTTGATGGGCGAGGTCTGCAGCCACTGCACGGGCTCCTGGCCGATCCAGACGAGGATCTGGTTGAGCAGGCCGATCTGGGCGTTGTCGCCCGACTTGTAGTCGTAGACGAAGCGCCAGATGATGCCGGCGCCGACGAAGGAGATGGCCATCGGCATGAAGACGAGGGCCTTGAAGTACTTCTCGCCGCGCGACTTGTCGATGAAGACCGCGTACGCGAGGCCGATGGCCGTCGACAGCAGCGGCACGAAGATCACCCAGATGACGGTGTTGAGCAGCGTGCGCAGCGCGGACGGCTGGGTGAACATCCAGACGAAGTTGTCGAACCCGGCCCACTCCCCCGTGTTGTCGCGGAACGCGAGGAGGGTCGTGCGGAACGCCGGGTAGATGAGGCCGACGGCGAGCAGGATCAGCGCGGGGAGCACGAAGGCGCCGAGCTGCACCCAGTCCTTGCCGCGCTTGGGCGCCTTGTCGATGAGGAAGAGGATCAGCCCGATCACCACGGCGAAGACGGCCAGCGCGGCCACCACCTGGAGGATCTTGCCGATCAGATCAGCGGTCGTCATGGACGTCTCGCCCTTCGGGTCGGGGTGGGATGTGGGCGCGGGGCCGCGGCGCGTTCGCCGCGGCCCCGCAGGGGGCCGGCACGGATGCCGGCCCGGTTGCCGGCCCGGTCAGGGCCGACGGTGGATCAGCCTGCGTCGATCAGGACGCGGGCCAGCTCGACTCGATGGAGTCGACCGTCTGCTGGGTCGAGTCGCCGCTCAGCCAGCCGACGATCCCCTTCCAGAAGGAGTCGGTGCCGACCGCGCCGGGCATGAGGTCCGAGCCGTCGAAGCGGAACGTCGCGTCGGGGTCCTGGAGGATCTCGATGCTCTGCTTGAGGATGTCGCTCGACGCGTTCGCGGGGTCCAGGCCCGTGTTCGCGCTGATGACGCCGCCCAGCTTCACGCGGTTGTTCGCCCAGGTGTCGCTCGAGAGGTAGGAGAGCACCGCGGTGATCTCGTCGCTCGTCTCGAAGGCGCCGACGAGCTCGCCGCCGCCGGTGACCGTCGTGGCGTCGCCCTCGTTCGTGGGCGGCAGGAGGAACGCGTAGACGTCGCCGTCGGGCGAGACCTTCGCGTCGGTGCCGTCCGCCTTCTTCCAGAAGCCCTCGTAGAACGAGGCCTGGTGGTGCAGCGAGCACTCGCCGTCGAGGATCGGGAGGCCGGCGTCGCCGAACTCCGTGGAGATGATCGACGAGACGTCACCCAGGCCGCCGTTGACGTAGTCCGGGTTCTTGATGATGTCGCCCACGGCGTCGAACGCCTGCACGATGGCCGGGTCGTTGAACGGGATCTGGTGCGTGACCCACTTGTCGTAGGTCTCGGCGCCGGACTGGCGAATGACGAAGCTCTCGATCCAGTCGGTGCCCGGCCAGCCGGTGGCGTCGCCGGAGCCGATGCCGACGCACCAGGGCTTGTGGTCGCCCTCGTCGGCGATCTTCGTGGTGAGGTCCATGAGCTCGGCCGTGGACTTCGGGACCTCGTAGCCCTTCTCCTCGAACTCCGCCGGCGAGTACCAGACGTAGCCCTTGACGCTCGCCATGAGCGGCGCGCCGTAGAAGGTGCCGTCGACCGTGCCGTAGCCCTTCCAGTCGGTGGACCAGTTCGCGTCGACGTTCTCCTCGACCGCGGCGGGCGCGGGCTGGAGGAAGCCGCGGCTCGCGAGCACGTTGAAGAGCCCGGGCTGCGGGATGATGCCGATGTCGGGGGCCGACTGGCCCTCGGCGAGCACCGCGATCTGCGCCTCGAACTCCTTGGTGCCCTGGTAGTTCACGGTGATGCCCGTGCAGGTCTCGAAGTCCTTCCAGGACTCGACGAGGCGGTCGGCCTCGTCGTCCTGGATGGTGCCGCCGATGCTGACCTCGGGGCTCCCCTCGAACGTGCCGTACGACGAGTACGGCGAGCAGTCGGTGTCCGCGGCGTCCTCGGCCGCGATGTCGCCCGTGCAGCCCGTGAGCGCGAGGCCGGCGATGCCGACCGCTGCGAGGGGTGCCGCGAAGCGACGTCGGAATAGGGCGTGGCCCATGTGCGTCTCCTCTTCATCGAGTGGATGCGGGTCCGCCCCGCCGTCCTGTGCTGTGCGCGACGGCGGGTGAGGCGCCGTCGCCTGGAAACCTCTCCTCCGTATGGGGAACCGGTTCCACAGGTCAACGTAGGGGAGCTCGCAGGTCACGGCAAGGTGGATCGCGTAACGAAATGGACTCCCTTGCGGCGTCGGCGTGTGCGCGCCCGCCGCAGATGGTCCATCATCGGACTCGGCCCCCGCGCATCCTGGAACCGCTTCCAGTCGACGCGCGTCCGGCGCGACGAGGCGCCGCGGGTCCCGATGGAGGGAGCGCGATGAGCGCCATCGCCGACGTCGCCCGCCTCGCCGGGGTCTCCAAGGCCACCGCGTCGCGCGCGCTCAGCGGCCGCGGCTACGTCTCCCCCGCCACCCGCGCCCGCGTGTCCGAGGCCGCCGCCGAGATCGGGTACGTGGTCTCCTCCAACGCGTCGAGCCTCGTGACCGGCCAGTCGAAGAACGTGGGCGTGGTCATGCCCTTCATCAACCGCTGGTTCTTCGCGGAGCTGCTCGAGGGGATCGAGGAGGCGCTCATCGAGGCCGACTACGACCTCACGCTGTACCGCCTGACCGCGGATCCCGAGCAGCGGCGCAAGGTGTTCGAGTACTTCCTGGTGCGCAAGCGCGTGGACGCGGTCATCGCCGTGAGCGTCGCGCTCACGCCCGCGGAGGTGGTCCGGCTCCACGCGCTCGACAAGCCGCTCGTCGGCATCGGCGGACCGGTCGCGGGCATGAGCACCCTCAGCATCGACGACGAGGCCGCGGCGCGCCTGGCCACCGAGCACCTCCTGAGCCTCGGGCACGCGCGCGTCGTGCACCTCGGCGGCGACCTGCACGCGCAGATGGCGTTCTTCGTGCACGCGAAGCGGCTCGCGGGCTACCGGGCGGCGATCGACGCGGATCCGCGCGGCCTCGAGGCCCGGTTCGCCACGGCCGAGTTCACGATCGACGGCGGCTTCCGCTCGGCCATGGCGCTGCTCGCCGACCCGCGGACCAGGCCGACGGCGATCTTCGCGGCATCCGACGAGATCGCCATCGGGACGATCCTCGCGGCCAGGCAGCTGGGGATCGCCGTGCCCGCCGAGCTCTCGGTCGCCGGGATCGACGGGCACGCGCTCGCGCCGCTGTTCGGGCTGACCACGGTCGAGCAGCACCCGCGGCTGCAGGGCAGGGCCGCCGTGGGGATGGTCTTCGAGGGGCTCGCCCCGGGCGGGGCGGCGGAGCGCACGGTGATCATGCCCGTCGACTTCGCGGCGCGCACGAGCACGACCGCGCCCCCGGCCCCGCCGACGCCGTGAGGGCGGGCGGGCGGGGCCGGGGGCGGGCGGGGCCGGGGGCGCGAGGATGCGCGGG
>NZ_QWGT01000027.1 GCF_003576405.1 Clavibacter lycopersici | reverse complement strand
AGAACCTCGCCATCGCGGCGGGGCTCGCGGTCGTCGGAGGGATCGTGGTCGCGGTCGGCCTCGTGCGCCGCCGCCGGGGATCCGTGGCGCGCCCCGGGTGATCCTCTGGGAGTCGCCGCCCGGCCCTGGGCGTGTCGCGCGCCCCTCGGCAGGCTGGAGGGACGACGACGAAAGGAACGACCATGACCGACGTCTCCTCCCAGGGTCCCGCCGACGGCGACGACCGCGAGGTCCTCACGAACCGCCAGGGCCACCCCGTCTACGACAACCAGAACCAGCGCACCGTCGGCGCCCGCGGCCCCGCGACGCTGGAGAACTACCAGTTCCTCGAGAAGATCAGCCACTTCGACCGCGAGCGGATCCCGGAGCGCGTCGTGCACGCGCGCGGCGCCGTCGCGTTCGGCTACTTCGAGGCCACCGGCACGTGGGGCGACGAGCCCGTCGCGAAGTACACGCGCGCCAAGCTCTTCCAGGAGCCCGGCAAGCGCACCGACGTCGCGATCCGCTTCTCCACCGTGATCGGCGGCCGCGACTCCTCCGAGGCCGCCCGCGACCCGCGCGGGTTCGCCGTGAAGTTCTACACGGAGGACGGCAACTGGGACATGGTCGGCAACAACCTCGGGGTGTTCTTCATCCGCGACGCGATCAAGTTCCCCGACGTGATCCACTCCCTCAAGCCCGACCCCGTCACGTTCCGCCAGGAGCCGGCGCGCATCTTCGACTTCATGTCGCAGACGCCCGAGTCGATGCACATGCTGATGAACCTGTTCAGCCCGCGCGGCATCCCCGCGGACTACCGCCACATGCAGGGCTTCGGCGTGAACACCTACAAGTGGGTGGACGCCGACGGCGGCACGAAGCTCGTGAAGTACCACTGGATCCCGAAGGTCGGCGTCAGCAGCATGACCGAGGCCGACGCGGCCGTCGTGCAGGGCGGCGACCTCGGCCACGCGTCGAAGGACCTCTACGAGGCCATCGAGCGCGGCGACCTCCCCGAGTGGGAGCTCCGCGTGCAGCTCATGGACGACGGCGACCACCCCGAGCTCGACTTCGACCCGCTGGACGACACGAAGGTCTGGCCGGAGAACGACTTCCCGCCGAAGAAGGTGGGGAAGATGGTGCTCGACCGGAACGTGACCAACCACTTCGCCGAGAACGAGCAGCTCTCCTTCGGCACCGGCGTGCTGGTGGACGGCCTCGACTTCTCCGACGACAAGATGCTCGTCGGCCGCACGTTCTCCTACTCGGACGCGCAGCGGTACCGCGTGGGACCGAACTACCTGCAGCTGCCGGTGAACGCGCCGCAGCACGCGAGGGTGGCGACGAACCAGCGCGACGGGCAGATGACGTTCCACCAGGATCACGGC
Organism: Clavibacter lycopersici; assembly: GCF_003576405.1. Taxonomy (GTDB): domain Bacteria; phylum Actinomycetota; class Actinomycetes; order Actinomycetales; family Microbacteriaceae; genus Clavibacter; species Clavibacter lycopersici. The sequence continues at coordinate 18,041 of NZ_QWGT01000027.1, read as the reverse complement.
GGCCAGAACCCGCACATCAACTACGAGCCGTCGATCACGGGCGGCCTCCGCGAGGGGCAGTACCCGACGCACGACGACCAGGGGCCGGAGATCACGGGCCGCCTGACGCGGAAGCGGATCCCGCTGACCGCCGACTACCTGCAGGCCGGCCAGCGCTACCTGCTCATGGAGGACTGGGAGCGCGACGACCTCGTCGCGAACTTCGTCGACCTGATCTCGCAGGCGTCGCGCGAGGTGCAGGAGCGCATGCTCTGGCACTTCTACCTCGTGGAGGACGACCTCGGTCGCCGCGTGGGCGATGGCCTCGGGATCACGCTGGACGAGGTGAAGGACCTGCCGCCGCTGCAGTCGCAGACGCTGTCCGAGGAGGAGCGGGAGCGCCTCGCGAACCTCGGCCACAACGGCCCGCGCGACGTGACCGGCCTCGTGATGACGCACTGCGTGCCGGACGCGCGGCGGAACCTGGTCGACGCGGCGTAGCGACCGCGCACCACGCGGGACGCCGAGAGGGGCGGGCGGCCATCGGCCACCCGCCCCTCTCGACGTGACATTCGCATCGCGCGACCGCCGAGCGTGTCCTAGCGAATCGACTTTCCTGCGCTTACCCGCGTGGAGGGCACGTACCCGGCCTTCGTGCCTGTCACGCTGACCGTGAGCGTCCTCCCGCGGTCCGCCGTCGTCGGGGTGTAGCTACTCGTGGTGGCCCGGGCGATTGCGACCCCGTCGCGCATCCACACATACCGGTAGGCCACCGGTGCAGGGGTCCAGGCACCGGGAACAGCCGTGAGCTTCTGTCCGACGACGCCCGACCCCGTGATCGTCGGCGTAGTGCCGATAACGACCTTCGAGACGACCTTGGCGAGCGGTGCGCTGGTACGGGTCACCGCTGTGTAGCCAGCCTTCGACCCTGTGACGGAGAGACTGAGCTGAGTGCCCGCGTCCGCAGCCGCGACGAGGTACGTGGCCGCGGTGGCACCGGCGATGGCAGCTCCATCCCTGTTCCACTGGTAGGACAACGCGACAGGCGACGGCTGCCAGGTCCCGGTCCGCGCGGTCAGCTTCTGTCCGACGGTCGGTGTCCCGAGGATCGTCGGAGTCGGCGTCGAGGTGAGGGGCCGCGTGACGACAGCAGCCGGCACGGTCACGGTGGCCGGGCTCGACCGTGAGACGGATGCGTAGCCGACCTTGGATCCGGTGACCGTCACGGTGATCTTCTTGCCGACGTCCGCCGCCGTCACTCGGTACGTCGATAGCGTCGCCCCGGAGATGCTGACGCCGCCGGAGAACCAGCGGTAGGCGAAGGTGACGGGAGCGGGCGCCCACACCCCCGTCACGGCCGTCACGGTCGATCCCACGGCCACCTGGCCGCTGATGGACGGCGACGGCGTGGCCGTGAGCAGGAGCGGGTTCGCCGCGGGTACGGGCACGGTGACCGTCGCCTGGCTCGAGCGGGACAGCGACGTGTAGCCGGTTCGCGAACCGGTGACCGTCAGGGTGATCTTCTTGCCGACATCGGCGGAGCGCACCACGTAGGTGGATGCCACCTGGCCGTCGACCGGCACGCCGTTCGAGTACCACTTGTAGGTGAACTCGATCGGGCTCGGCTGCCAGTCTCCTGGGACCGCCGTGAGGGTCGATCCGACCGTGGCGCTGCCGGAGATCGTCGGCGCGACGGCGGTGATCGCGGCTGCCGCAGGCGCGTACAGGAGCCGGTTGGCCGACCCGACGGGGTCGATGACCGCGTCGCGCGTGGCATCAGCCGCAAGCAGCGAGTCGATGGCGGCGGGCGACGCCGTCGGCTGCTGTTGCAGCAGACGCGCGACCACACCGGTGACGTGGGGCGCGGCCATCGAGGTGCCGCTCATGTACGTGGTGGCGGTATCCGAGGTCGGATAGGCGGACAGGACCCCCGCACCCGGCGCGAAGACGTCGACGCAGGGACCGTAGTTCGAGAAGGACGCCCGAGAGTCGTCCTGCGCCGTCGCAGCGACGGTGATCGCGGAGGGTGCCGCCGCGGGCGTGCGGGTGCACGCGTCGGTCGTCTCGTTTCCTGCGGAAACCACTACCGGGATGCCTGCGGCGGTGACGCGCGCAACGGCGTCCACGAACGGGGATTGGAACGACCCACCGAGGCTCATGTTGATGACCGAAGGCCCGGCGGGCTTGTGCGCGATCGTCCAGTCCATGGCGGCGATCATGTCGCTGGTCCACCCCTGGCGATCGCAACCGAACACTTTGAGCGCTACCAGCTTGACATCGCTGGCCACGCCCATGGTCGCCCCTCCGACCGTCCCTGCCACGTGCGTTCCGTGACCGAGGCAATCCTCCGCATCCGCATCGAGGTTGACGAAGTCGTACCCGCTCACCGCGCGACCGCCGAACTCCTCGTGGGTGGTGCGGATCCCGGAGTCGATGATGAAGGCCGTGACGCCGGCTCCCGTCGTCGAGTACCGGTACACGCCGTCACCGGCTCGCGGCCTCTGGTCGATGCGATCGAGGCCCCACGGAGGGGAGGTGCGCTCCGCGTCGGCGCTCACGATCTGATCGGGGACGATGCTCTCGACGCGCGAGGACGCGCGCAGCTGCGCGAGCTGGACGGCGTCCAGCTCGGCGGCGAAGCCGTTCAACGCGTAGGTGTACTCCTGGAGCGTCTCGATGGGCGCCATGCGCGCACCCGATAGATCGTCGGCCTCGACACCATCCGAGAGCTGCACGATGTACCGACCCGGCTCGGACGCCTCCGCCGAAGCGGCGGGAGCTGTCTCTCGAGGAGCGGTCTCCGCGACAGCGGGCCCTGCCGTCACGACTCCCACCATCAGCAGAGACGAGACGGCGGTCACCGCTGTGATGAGTCGAGGCATCCGTGCACCTGGACCGCGGCGGAGGGGGACGGACGGTGTTGTCGGGAGGCTCGCGGGAACGAGGGACTGCATGGGTACGACCTTGCGTCGAAGCGACCGGCCATCGGGTCGGCAGGTCGCATGCTGGGTAGTCAGACGGGCGGTACCCGTTGCTCAGACGGTATCCAGCGATCGCTCCAACCACCATCACCCCGTCCAGGGGTGACCGGACCGTGGCCCAGACCTCAGGTTCCGCACGGCCCCGTCGCGCGAGAGGGGCGGATCCGGCCATCGGCCACCCGCCCCTCTCGCGTACGCGGACCCGGATCCGATCAGCGCTTCCCGGGCTTCACGAGCGAGACCGTGCCGTCGGAGGTGACGACGACCTTCGCGGCCATCGCCGCCGGGAGGTCGATGCGCTGCCAGCTGCCCTCCGTACCCTCGTCGAGCGGCTCTCCCGAGTCGATCGCGGTGAGCGCGAGCACCTGGCGGCGCTGCTCGGGCGTGAGATCCGGGTGGCTGGAGATGAGGAGCGACTCGGCACCGGTGGGCACCGTCATCGGCTCGCCCTGGTTGCCGACCAGCGGGAAGCCGTAGCTCATGCGCTGCTCGTAGACCTTCAGCGCCTGCGCGGTGGGCAGGTACGGCTTGTCCTTCGCGATGCAGACGGAGAGCTCGGCGCCGCACTTGGCCTCGAGCACCGTGCGCAGCTCGGTCGACGCCTGCTCGAACAGCGTGCGGAACGACGGGTCGGACCAGCGGCGCTCGACGATCTTCTGGCCCATCATGCGTCCGGCCATCACGTCGAGCGGGTAGTGCGCGCCCATGATGATGCGGTTGTCGCCGGCGTCGGACGCGCGGGCGAGGATCTGCGGCGCGAGCTCCGGGAGCATCGTCGCGAGCGCGGTGCCCTGCCAGAACGCCTGCGAGGTGTGGCCGCTGGGGTACGAGCCGTCCTGGCCGGCCCACGCGTTGCCGTTCGGCTTGTCGCGGTACTTGAGCTTCAGCGGGAACGCGACGTACGGCCGCGGGTTCGCGAAGTACGTCTTCACGGGGTTCGTCGAGGAGTACTTGCCGACGAGGCCGCCGTTCTTGGCGAGCAGCGCATCCGTCTTCGGCAGCTGGCCCGCCTCGCGCGCCGTGCGGTAGATCTCGCCCAGGCCCTTGCCGAGGCCGTCGGACATCGTGATGGACATGTCGGCGTACTGGTCGATGATCGCCCGGGCCGACTGCGCCTTCGTGGCGGCCTGGTTGATCGTGATGGTCTTCTTGTCGTTCAGCTTCATGATGTCGGGCCGGTTCGCCTTCAGCGCCGTGAAGGAGTCGAGCATCGGCACGAAGTCGTAGGTGCTGTTCGACGGGTAGGGCGCGTCGAGCGTGGCCTGGTCGAAGGGCGCGATGGGGGCCGGGACGACGGGCGACGCGGACGCGGCGGGCGTCGTGGGCGCGTCGGCGGCGGTCGCGGCGGTGACGCCGGTGCCGGTGAGCAGCAGGCCGAGGATCGTGGTGGTCGACAGCAGCGTCGCGGTGCGGGCGCGGGGACGCCGGAACGGGGTGGGGATGATCGTGCCTCTCGTCGGACGGGCGGGCGGCCGTGCGGCCTCCGGCACCGTATGCACCGCGCGTGACGCGGATCCTTCCGGGAGGTGGAGCGGAGGTGGCTGGGCGGTTCGCGCGCCCGGCCGGAGCCTCAGCCGCGCGACCTCGGGACCCACGCGCGGGTCTCGGGCTCGAGCGTCATGCCGCCGCCCGCGCGGATCCGGTCGACGGATCCGTCGGGGCCGCGGTCGGCCGTGACCTCCTCGCCGACGGATCCGAACCCCTCGCCCTCGACGATGCGCGCCGAGGAGTCGCCCGTGCGCTCGAGCACGTCCACCTGGTCGAGCGGGTGCTCGGCCGTCGGGTCGATGCGGAGGAAGCGGTCGCCGACGACCTCGAAGTCCTGCAGGCCCCACATGTTGGCGAAGCGGCCGGTGAAGGGCGCGTCGACCGCGGCCCGCTCGGCGTCGGTGGCCGCGGAGTCGGCGAGCAGCAGCTCGAGGATGCCCGTGCTGAGCGCCGACGCGGGGCCGTCGATGGCGTTGGTGAGGACGCTGACGGCCCAGCCGCTCGCGGGATCCACCGCCGTGCGCGTGATGTGGCCGGGGTACCCGCCCGAGTGGCCGAGCACGGTGGCCTCGTGCTCGCCGGATCCGACGCGCTCGATGATGAGGCCGTAGCCGTAGCGGCGGGGGCCCGCAGGATCCGCGCCGGTGCCGTAGCGCGGCCGCTGCTGGATCCGCTTCGACGCCGCCGAGAGGAGCCGCTCGTCGTCCGGCAGCACGACCGCGGAGAGGAACGCGACGATCTCGGATGCGGTGCTCGTCACGCCCGTGGCGGCGGCCATCGCGCGGGTGTCGACGTGCGGGAGGACGGAGCGCTCGCGGGAGGTGCGGAGCGAGGTGCTCGCCGCCGCGTACTCGTCCGCGCGCTCGGGGACGTGCTCGGCGGTGGTGTCGCGGAGGCCGAGCGGGGCGGCGATCCGCTCGGCGAGGTACTCCGCGTACGAGAGGCCGGACGCGGACTCGACCACGAGTCCGAGCAGCGCGTATCCGACGTTGGAGTAGTTGAACGCGGTGTCGGGCGCGACCTTCGCGATGCCGGGCGAGGTCGCGATGGCGAGGAGGTGCGCGCGGTCCGGGAACGGGCCGGAGTGCTGCCAGTGGTCGCCGTCGGGGCCGTCGCGGAGGACGCCCGCGCCGTGCTCGAGGAGGGACGCGACGGTGACGTCGGCGAGCTCGGATCCGGACTCGGCGAGCTCGGGCACGTGCTGGCCGAGCCGGTCGTCGAGGCGGAGGGCGCCCTGCTCGGCGAGCTGCAGGATCGCGGTCGCCGTGAACGTCTTGGAGTGCGACGCGACCCGGAACAGGTGCGCGGGGGTGAGCGGGGCATCGGTGGTGGGATCCGCGACGCCGTACGCCTCCGACAGCACGACCTCGCCGTGCCGGGCGATCGCGACCTGCGCGCCGGGGACGCGGGTCTGCCAGACGCGGTGGTCGAGCCAGGTGCGGACGTAGTCGAGGATCTCGGTCATGAGGGGGCTCCGGTTCCGGTCGGTCTCGTGGGGACGCGACCGGCGGACCGGGCGGCGGATCGCCGACCTCCGGGACGCGGGTCGCCTGCCGGAGCCTACGCGAGCGGTCGCGCCATCCCGGGGATCCGCCCTCAGTCGTCGCCGCCGCAGACCGCGTCGAGCACGAGCCGGGCCGCCTCCTCCGCGGCCTCGCGGGTCGGATGCGGCCCCTCGGCGGGCATGCCGTCGAGGTCGCCGATCCGCGGAGCGAAGGGCGGGCCCGCAGGCCAGTCCGCCGAGCGAACGTCCCGGCCTCCCAGCTGGGTGCCTCCTGCGCGGGCGAGACGACGCCCGCGCCCGTCCCGTCTCCTGGGTGACGCACCACCGAACAGGAGCAGCCATGATCGACCCGACCCGCGGATCCCGTGCCGCGCAGCCCGCACACCTCACCGTCGCCGGAGCGGGAAGATGAGCGCGCGCATGGCCGGCGCGGTCTCCCGCCGCCGCCCGCGGGCCACGCGCGCGGCCGCTGTGACCGGGCTGGTCGTGGCCGCCGTGGTCGTGGTCGCCGTGCTGCTGCCCGTGCTCGGGTTCATCGGCGCGGCCGACGCGGCGACCGCCGGGCAGCTCGACGTGCCCGTGACCCTCATCGCGCTCGGCGTCGGGGTGTCGCTGCTCGTCGCCCTCGTGACGCTCGGGATCGCCGCCCGCACCCGGGACGGCCGCGTCGCGTGGATCGCCGCCGTGTCGACCGTGGTCGCGACGCTCGTCGGATCCACGTGGCCGCTCGTCGCCACCAGCATCGCGAGCGTCGACCAGGTGCAGGACGCGATCCCGTTCGTGCAGGACCTCATCGGCCGGGTGCTCGGCGCCTGACGCACGCTCCCCGGGCGCACGAGCGGCCGCCGACCCGAGGGTCGGCGGCCGCTGCTGCGCGGGGTGCGGCTACTCGCGGACGAGCACCAGCTCGGACAGCGGCAGGCGCGTGCGCGGCGCGGTCTCGCGCTCGGCCAGCGGGCCCTCGAGCGCGTCGGCGGGGGCGACCGTGCCGACCGCGGTGACGGTGAGCGGCTGCAGGTTCTCGGGCAGGTCGAACGCGGCGGACAGCTTGTCGAACTCGACGCCGGCCATCTGGTGCGTGTGCAGGCCCTCGGCCTGCGCCTGCACGGAGAGGTGGGCGACGGCCTGGCCGAGGTCGTACGCGGCGTAGGGGCGCTTCTCGCCCTCGACCGTGGAGGTCTCCGCGATCGCGACGATGAGCGCGCCGGCGTTGACGGCCCACGCGGCGTTGAAGCCGACGAGCGCGTCGACGATGGTGTCGAACGCGTGCGTGCCGCGGCGGGCGACGATGAAGCGGCGCGGCTGCTGGTTGCTGCCGGAGGGAGCCCAGCGCGCGGCCTCGAGCAGCGCGTCGAGCTGCTGGTCGGAGACGGTGGCGTCCTTGTCGAAGGAGCGGGGGCTCCAGCGGGTGTCGAGCTCGCGCACGATCGGCACGGCCGTGTCGGCGGTGCGCTCGGTGGATGCGGGCGTGGTGGTGGTGTCCTCGGTGAGGGTCATGGCGGATCCTTCGGTCGATGTCGGGGATGCGGCACGCCGTCGGGCCTCGGGGTTCACAATGCGGGACGCGGCCCGGCTATTCCTGGGCGCAGCCGGGCCGGTCCCGCGAGCGGTGCGCTACTCGGCGAGCGGATCCACCACGTCCTCGAAGCGGCCCGACTCGGCCGAGCGGCCCGCGGCCTCCATCAGCGCGAGGCTGCCGAGGTTGTCGCGGCCGCTCGTCTCGGGCGGCGGGCCGCCGAGGATCGAGAGGGCGAAGGCCCGGAGGCCCGCGGCGCGGCCGATGAGCGGCAGGGTCTCGAGGTCGAGCTCGCGCTCGGCGCCGTCGGCGTCGCGGATCCCGACCCGGTCGGCCGAGACGCCCTCGCCGCGGCTCGTGAAGGTCAGCTCGCCGTCCTCGCCGGAGATGCGCCACTCACCGGCCCACGGCGTGACCGGTCCGCGGTGCAGCCAGCTGCCGCGGTAGTCGACGATGAGGCCGCCCTCCAGCTCGATGACCATGGAGGCGACCGCGGGATCGCGGTAGTGGCTGAACGACGGGCGGCTGGTGCGCGCGAACACGCGCACGGCCTCGCGGCCCGTGACCATGCGGATCAGGTCGAAGTGGTGGATGGCCATGTCGTTGATGATCGGCTGCGGGAACCGGTAGTGCGGGTAGTCCTCGGGCTCGTCGTTGTCCCACTGGCGGAAGTCGATCTCGATGGTCGCGACCTCGCCCAGCGCATCGGCCGCGAGCAGCTCGCGCACGCGGCGCGGCGCCGGGTACCAGCGGTAGTTCTGGCTGACCTGCACGATGAGCCCGAGCTCCTCGCCGCGGCGGACCACGGCGGCGGCCTCGGCGGTGGAGTTCGCGAACGGCTTCTCCACGATCACGTGCTTGCCGGCCTCGAGCGCCTCCAGCGCGAGCGGCGCGTGCGTGACGGCGGGCGCGGTGATGATGACGGCGTCCGCCTCCACCGCGGCGAGCGCGTCGGCGAGCGAGGCGAACGCGACGTCAGCGGGGAGTCCGAGGAGGGTGCGCGCCTTCTCGCGGGTGGGCTCGCTCGGATCCACGATCGCAGCGACCTCGATCTCGGCGACGGCCGGGACCGCGTTGCGCGCCCAGTCGCCGCCCCAGCCGCCGAGGCCGACGTGGATCACGCGGACGCGCGGGCCGTCGTAGGCGGGGACGGTCGGGCCGGCGGGAGCGGCGGATGCGGCCGGCTGCTTCGCGGCGCTCATCGGGCGAGGAACCAGTCGCGCGGGTGCTCGTCGGCCGAGAGGTCGGCGCGGCCGTCCCGCGGCGCGACCCACTCGGCGGCGTTCGCGAGCACGCGGCGGATGTCGGGGTGGTGGTACACGGGGTACTCCTGATCGCCGGGCGAGAAGTAGAAGACGCGGCCGCGACCGCGGTGGTACGCGACGCCGGAGCGGAAGACCTCGCCGCCCGCGAAGGTGGAGAGGAACACCTCCTCGTCGGGGCGCGGGATGTCGAACTGCTCGCCGTACATCTCCTGCCGGTCGATCACGATCGGGTGCGGGACGCCCTGCGCGATCGGGTGCTGCGGCGCGATGGTCCAGACCAGCTCGCGCTCGCCGTCGTTCCGCCACTTGAGCGAGCACGTCGTGCCCATCAGGCGCGTGAAGACCTTCGAGTAGTGGCCGGAGTGCAGGACGACGAGGCCCATGCCGGCGTGCACGTGGCGGATCACGCGCGCGACCACCTCGTCGGACACCTCGCCGTGCGCGACGTGGCCCCACCAGTAGAGGACGTCGGTCGCGGCGAGGCGCTCCTCCGTGAGGCCGTGCTGATCCTCCTGGAGCGTGGCGGTGGACACGTTCGCGTCCTCGCCGAGCAGCTCGCGGAGGCCGTCCGCTACGACCTGGTGGATGCCGTCCGGGTAGTGCGACAGGACGGTCGCATCCCCTCGGCTCTCGTGCACGTTCTCGTTCCAGACGACGATGTCCATGGCGCTCCTCGTTCGGCGGTGATCGGGGGTTCGGGACGTGCGCCGAGCGGCTCGGGCCGGAGATCGGCCGTGACGCGACGGCATGCCCGCCCTACGATCGTACGCATGCCCCGCGCCGACGCGGGCGACCCGGGAGGCCGCATGACCGCCAGCGACGACGTCCGCGGAGCGATCCGATGACCGGCCCGACCCCGGCCACCGGCTCCACGCGACCCACCGACAAGGCCGTCCACGCCTGGTCCCTCGACGGGATGCTCGGGCGTCCTCGGGTGCCGGGCCCGGACGGATCCGGCCCCACCACGGCCGGCGGCCGGGCAGCGGGAGCGCTCGACCTCCTCGACCTCCCGGCGGAGCTCGCGCGGCGCGGCTACCGGGCCGTGCAGATAACCCACTTCCAGCTGCCCACGCGGGATCCGGCGTACCTCGCCGACCTGCGCGCCTCGCTCGCGGCCTCCGGGATCACGCTCGACGCGTTCCTCGTCGACGACGGCGACCTCGTGCACCCGACCGACGCCGACCAGCACGAGCGGTGGATCTCCGACCGCCTCGGCGACGCGGAGGCGCTCGGCGCGCACCACGCGCGCGTCGTCGCCGGCCGGACCGCGCCCACCCCGGAGCTGCTGGCGGCGAGCGCGCGGCGACTGTCCCGGCTGGCGGCCGCGCATCCCGGCGTCGCGGTGGTCACGGAGAACTGGCGCGAGCTGCTGCCCGACGCCGACTCCGTGCGCACGCTCCTCGACGCCGCGGACGGCGTGCGCCTCCTCATCGACCTCGGCAACTGGACCATGCCGGACAAGCACGAGCAGCTGGCCCGCATCGCCGACCTCGCCGTCACGTGCCACGCGAAGGCGCACCGCGACGCGGACGGCCGCCTCGACGACGTCGACTACGCCCGCTCCCTCCGCGTGCTGCAGGACGCCGGGTACCGGGGCGCGCTCGCGATGGTGAACGAGTCGACCCGGCCCGACGGATCCGACGAGTGGGACGGCCTCGAGCAGGAGCACGAGGTGGTGCGGCGGGTGTTCGCGTGAGGTGAGGGGCGGATCCGAGGGCCGGGCTCGGCGTCCGCCTCAGCTCAGCTCAGAGCGTCCGCCTCCTCCTCCGCCGCGACGGACTTCTGGACCTCGAACTGGGTCCGGTGCAGCTCCTCGTACCGCCCGGCCGCGGCCAGCAGCTCGTCATGCGTGCCGCGCTCGACGATCGCGCCGTCCTCGACCACGAGGATCAGGTCGGCGCTGCGGATGGTGGAGAGGCGGTGGGCGATGACCAGGGCCGTCCGGCCCTCGAGCGCCTCGCTCAGCGCGGCCTGCACGGCGGCCTCCGAGGTCGAGTCGAGCGCGGCCGTCGCCTCGTCGAGGATGACGACGCGCGGGCGGGCGAGCAGCAGCCGCGCGATGGTCATCCGCTGGCGCTCGCCGCCGGAGAGCCGGTAGCCGCGCTCGCCCACCATGGTGTCGAGCTGATCCGGCAGCGAGCGGATGAGCGGCTCGAGCCGCGCGCGTCGGACGGCGTCCCACACCTCGTCGTCCGTCGCCTCGGGCCTGGCCAGGCGCAGGTTGGAGAGGATCGTCTCGTGGAACAGGTGGCCGTCCTGCGTCACCATGCCGAGGGTGTGCCGCAGGGAGGCGAAGGTGACGTCGCGCACGTCCGTCCCCGCGAGTCGCACGGCGCCGCTGTCCACGTCGTACAGGCGCGAGAGGAGCTGCGCGATCGTCGACTTGCCGGCACCGGACGTGCCGACGAGCGCGACGGTCTGCCCCGGCTCGATCCGGAAGGACACGCCGTGCAGCACCTCCTCGCCGCCTCGGGTGTCGAGCGTCGACACCTCCTCGAGGGAGGCGAGGGACACCTTGTCCGCGGACGGGTAGGCGAAGCGCACGTCGTCGAACTCGACGGCCACCGGGCCCTCGGGGACGGACACGGCGTCCGGCTTCTCCCGGATGAGCGGCTCGAGATCCAGCACCTCGAAGACGCGCTCGAAGCTGACCACCGCGCTCATGATCTCCACCCGGGCGTTCGCGAGGCTGGTGAGCGGCGCGTAGAGGCGGGTGAGGAGGAGCGCGAGCGTGACGACCTCGCCGGTGTCCAGCTGGCCGCCGAGCGCGAGGACGCCGCCGAGCCCGTACACGAGAGCGAGAGCCAGGGCGGAGACGAGCATCAGCGCGGTGAAGAAGACGAACTGCAGCATCGTGCTCCGGACCCCGATGTCGCGGACGCGGGCGGCGCGCACGCGGAACTCCTCGGCCTCCTCGTCGGGCCGGCCGAACAGCTTCACGAGGGTGGCGCCGGGCGCGGAGAAGCGCTCGGTCATCTGCGTGCTCATGGCGGAGTTGTGGTCGGCGGCCTCGCGGCGCAGCGCCGCGAGGCGGCCGCCCATGCGGCGCGCGGGGATCAGGAAGATGGGGAGCATGATCACGGCGAGCACCGTCACGAGCCACGACGTGCTGAGCATGACGATGAGCGTGAGGATGAGCGCCACGAGGTTCGTGACCACGCCGGACAGCGTGCCGCTGAAGGCCTGCTGCGCGCCGATCACGTCGTTGTTGAGGCGGCTCACGAGGGCGCCCGTGCGCGTGCGGGTGAAGAACGCGATCGGCATCTTCTGCACGTGGTCGAACACGGCGGTGCGGAGGTCGAGGATCACGTCCTCGCCGATCCGCGCCGAATACCAGCGCGTCACGAGCGACACGGCGGCGTCGGCGACGGCCACGAGGGCGATGACGACGGCGAGCCACACGATCGTGCCGACCTCGCCCCGGGCGACGATGACGTCGACCACCCGGCCTGCGAGCACCGGGGTCGCCACCGCGAGGAACGCGCCGACGACGGACAGCGCGATGAAGAGCACGAGCTTCGCCCGGTACGGCACCGCGAACGTCAGGATCCGCTTCACGGACTCGCGGGAGATGCCGTTCCTGCCGTCCCTGGCGCTCGAGATCTTGTAGAGCGAGCTCCAGGCCGCGCCTTCCATGCTCATGGTGGTTCCTCTCGTGGGCGCCCCGCTCGGGTGATCGGCGGTCCGCCCGGTGCCGGGATGCTCGGCGGCGGCGATGAGTCGGGGTCCCCGGAGAAGGGCGGCCGGCGACGTCGTCGTCGTGGCCGGGATCCCCGACGGGGCGCGGACCGCTCATCCGGCGGTGCGCGCATCCCCATCATGCGCCACGGACGGCGGCGATCACGCACTGCCCGCGATCCCGCCACCCGACGGGCCGTGGGACCTGCGACGTAGCCGGCGTCCGCCTCCCTGACCACCTCGCCGCCGAGGGATACCCCGCGGCGACCCCCGGCGTCCCTCCTGCGCCCGGCGAGGCGGCGGGACACCCGCTCCTAGCGTGACGACATGACCTCGATCACGCAGAGAACCACACCGTCGCACGACCGCCCGAGCGCGGACCAGCCGCACCGCATGGGCACCGCCGCCGACTGGGTCGCCCGCTTCCACCGGAACGCCGACCGGCACCTGACGCCCGAGGAGCTGATCCCGGACGGCGCCCCCTCGCCGATGGACGCCCGCACGCGCCGAGCGTTCGTCCGCTCGTTCCAGCGGTTCGCGCTCGGCGAGAGCGGCGAGGGGACGCACCTGCTGAGCATGGCCGCGGCCGCGGGCGATCCCGCCTACACGCACGCGCTCGCGCTGCTCGTGCAGGAGGAGCAGAAGCACGCGGCCCTGTTCCTCCGCGCGCTCGACCACCTGGAGGCGCCCGCGCTCCCCGCGCACTGGACGGACGCGGCGTTCACCCGGCTGCGGCGCCTCTTGGGGCTGCGGACGGAGATCAGCCTGTTCCTCATCGCGGAGACCGTCGCGACGGGCTACTTCCACGCCCTCGCCGACCACGCCCCGGATCCCGCGCTGCGAGCCCTCGGCGAGCGCATCGCGGACGACGAGCGCAACCACGTCCGCTTCCAGATCGACCGCCTCCGCACGGGCTTCCGCGACACCCCCGCTCCACTGCGCGCGCTCATCGGCGGCGCGTGGACGGTCGTCGCGGCGGGCGCGGCGACGGTGATCGTCGCCGATCACCGCGCTGCCCTCCGCGCCTGCGGCGTCGCGCCACGGGCCTACTGGCGGCAGGCGATGCACGGTTTCGGCTCTGCCGCCCGCTCGGTGCTGCTGGATCCGCGGGCGCCGCTGCTGGGGCCGACGGACACCTGACCCGGGTACGCGAAAGGGCGAGCAGCCTCCTCGGCCGCCCGCCCCTCCTCGTCTTCCACTACCGGCTGTCGTCAGGTGCGCGCCAGCGCATCGACGGGTCGCCCGGCCGTGTTCAGCGGCGCACGGACTTGCGGCCGCCGACCTTCACGTAGATGAACAGCACGATGATGGCGCCGATGATCGAGCCGATGATGCCGGCGGGCTGGAAGAAGCCGTCCATCGCGTCGCGCTGGAACAGCAGGAACGCGAGGAATCCGCCGACGAACGAGCCGACGATGCCGAGCACGATGGTCATGAGGATCGACATGCTCTGGCGGCCGGGGATGACCGCGCGGGCGATGAATCCGGCGATGAGGCCGATGACGATGAGGCTGATGATGAGTCCGAGCATGGTGATCTCTCTTCTGTGCGAGCACGTCAGGAAGACGCGCGGTGGTGCCCGTTCGGGGCGATGACTCCAACCAACCACCCTGCGGGGTGTGGCAGCACACCCCTGGGGGTGGGACGGTGGATCCATGCCCGCCACACGCACCCGCCCCGTCACGATCGCGCTCGTCGACGACTACGACGTGGTGCTGAAGGGTCTCGCCCACATGTTCGACGACTACCGCGATCGCGTGCTGGTCGCCGAGATCGACGCGAACGCGGCCCTCTCCGACGAGATCGACATCGTGCTCTACGACTCGTTCGCGCAGCCGGAGTCGGACCACCACGAGATCGCGGAGCTCGTGCGGAACCCGCGCGCGCACAAGGTGGTCGTCTACACCTGGAACTTCCAGCCGGAGCTCGTCGCCGACGCACGCAGGCAGGGCGTGCACGGCTACCTCTCCAAGGCGCTGCCGGCGCGCGAGCTCGTGGAGGCGCTCGAGCGGGTGCACGCGGGCGAGCCCTTCTTCATGGACGCGCCGGCGCGCACCGCGAGCGCCGCCGCGCTCGACTGGCCGGGCAAGCGCGAGGGGATCACGGACCGCGAGTCGGAGATCCTCGCCCTCATCACGCAGGGCAAGAGCAACCAGGAGGTGGCGTCGCTCACCTACCTCAGCCCGAACACGGTGAAGAGCTACATCCGCTCGATCTACCGGAAGATCCAGGTGCAGAGCCGCACCCAGGCGGTCATCTGGGGCGTGGGGCACGGGTTCAGCCCGGATCACCACCGGATCGACCATTGGCTGGGCGGGCCGTAGGGCGGGACGCCAGCCGCGCCTGCTTGCATGAGCGCATGATCCCCTCCACCTCCTCCCGGTTCCGCAAGTCCGTGCCCAAGGCGAAGACGGGAGACCGGGTGGCGGTGCTGTCGCCCGCGTTCGCGGCGCCCGCCGTCGCGCCCGAGGTGCACGAGCAGGCGATGCGGCGGCTGCAGGAGGCGACCGGGCTGATCCCCGTCGAGTACCCCACCACACGGCGGCTCGGGGCGTCGGCGAAGGATCGGGCCGCCGACATCACGGCCGCGTTCGCCGACGACTCCATCCGCGCGATCGTCTCGACCATCGGCGGGGACGACCAGGTCACGGTGGTCCCGCACGTCGACATCGAGGAGCTGGCCCGCAACCCGAAGCCCTTCCTCGGCTACAGCGACAACACGAACCTGCACAACCTGCTCGCCGGGCTCGGCATCCCCTCCTTCTACGGCGGATCCACGCAGGTGCACCTCGGCGCGGGGCCCGCCATCGACGACGTGCACCTGCGGTCGCTGCGCGCCGCGCTGATCGAGGGCGGGACGCTGGAGATCACCGAGCCCGGGGAGTCGGAGGACCACGGGATCGACTGGGCGGATCCTCGGGCGCTCACCGAGTACGGCCCCCGCGATGCGACCGAGCCGTGGAAGTGGGCGGGGCCCGCGAAGACGGTGGAAGGGCCGACATGGGGCGGGTGCATCGAGGTGATCGACCAGATCGCGATGGCCGGGCGCATGCCGGAGGTGGCGAAGCTGGAGGGCGGGATCCTGCTGCTCGAGACGAGCGAGGAGGTGCCGTCGGCTGCCAGCGTGAAGCGCTGGGTGCGCGGGCTGGGCGAGCGCGGGATCCTCGACGTCGTCGCGGGCGTGCTCGTCGCGCGGCCGGCGACCATCGTGCTCGGATCGCCTGCACCCTCGCCCGAGGAGCGCGCGCGGCTGCGTGCCGAGCAGCGCGACACCGTCATCGAGCAGATCTCCCGCTACAACCCGCGCGCCGTGGTGTGCGTGGGCGTGCCGTTCGGGCACACGCGGCCGCAGTGGATCCTGCCCCACGGCGGCACGGTGCGGCTCGACGGGGCGGCGGGGACGGTGTTCGCGGACTACAGCTGACGCGCGCCGGCGGCAGCGGCGAGCTGAGCCGGGCGGCGGGTCAGTCGCGGGGCTCGCCTGTGAGGGGGCGGATCACGCGGTGGCCGTCGAGGGAGCGGGCAGCCTCGAGGACGTGGGCCGGGGTGATCGCGAGGAGGGCCGGATCCGGGATCGCCGAGAAGGTGTCGCCGAGGCGCTTCGACGCGTCGGTCAGCACGATGTGCGGGCCGGACGCGGGCGGGCCCCACTCCTCGGGCGGGGCCGGGCCGAAGATCACGACCGAGGGGATGCCGTAGGCGGTCGCGAGGTGGGCGGCGCCGGTGTCGGCGGAGATGACGAGGTCGGCGGCCGCGATGATCCCGGCGAAGGCGTCGAGGGCGAGCTCGCCCGCGAGCACGGTCTCCGTGGGCATGCCCGCGATCGCCGCGACCTCGAGGGCGCGCTCGCGCTCCTTGTCGGATCCGGTGAAGACGACCGTGCGGCCCTCGTCGGCGAGCGCGCGGGCGACCTCGGCGAAGCGGTCGACGGGCCACTGGCGGGATCCGTAGGCGGCGCCCACGTGGATCACGACGGCGTGCTCGGCGACGGGCGGCTCGGCGGGCACGAGGATGCCGACGTCGTCCGGATCCGCGGGCATGCCGTGCCAGGAGACGAGCCGGGCCCAGCGGTAGCGCTCGAGGACGTGGTCCTCCCAGGCGGGGCCGTCGGCGGCGGGCATCCCGTCGAGCTCGGGGGCGGCGTGGCCGAGGGTGCGGTGCGCGCGCAGCTCGTGGAGGAGGGTGCGGCTCTCGATGCCGGCGCCGTGCAGGTTGATCGCGAGGTCGACCGTGCCGGGCTCGCGCGCGATGGGGTGGTCGAATCCCTGCTGCGGGAGGTGCTCGTCGACCATGCCGAGGAGCCGCACGACGGGCGCGAGCCAGCCGGTGGTGGCGAGCGAGATGCGGGCGTCGGGGTGCGCGCGGCGGATGGCGCGGAGCGCGGGGACGGCCACGAGGATGTCGCCGAGCTTGATGGCGCGGAGGACGAGGATCTCGGCGGGGGCGTCGGGAGCGGACACGGCGTCGGGAGCGGCGCTGGCGCCGGGGATCTGCATGGGTTCCAGCCTGGCAGAGGAGCGGCGCGGCGGTCAGGGCGCCGCCCGCGTCAGGCCGCCCGGCCTCAGGCCGCCCGCGCCCGCCGGATCAGCCGCGACACGATGAACCACACGACGAGCAGCGCGATGACACCGACGGCCGCGTACGAGATCAGGCCGCTCCACTCCTCCAGAACCGGGCGGATCGCCGGGCCGAACGCGAAGCCGAGGCCGACCCAGATGGCGTTCCAGGCGCCGGATCCGACGACCGTGTAGAAGGAGAACCGCCAGATCGGCATGCGCTCGATGCCCGCCGGGATGGAGATGAAGGAGCGCACGAGCGGCACGCACCGGCCGAGGAGCACGGCGGTGCCGCCCCAGCGCGTGAAGAACGCCTCGGCCTTGTCGAAGTCGGCGTGGTCGAGCAGCGGGATCCGGCCGACGAGCCGGCGCGTGCGGTCCCGGCCGAGCGCGGCGCCGATCGCGTACCAGATGAGCGCTCCGACGAGCGCTCCGATGGTGGCCGCGGCCCACGCGCCCCATGCGCTCATCCGGCCCTCGTAGGCGAGGAAGCCGGCGACGGGGAGGATCGCCTCGGACGGGATCGGCGGCACGAACGTCTCGATGAGGACGGCGAGGCCGACGCCCACCTCCCCCAGCGTCTCGATGAGCGAGAGGACCCAGCCGACGAAGCCGTCGTATCCCTCGCTCGGGTGGATCTCGCCGGGGGTCACTGCCTGGATGGCGCTCATGCGGCCTCTCGTTCTGTCGGGGGGTCGGGCGTCGTGGTGCGGGGTGCGGGGACGGCGGAGCCGTGGACGGCGTGCGGGGCAGCGCGGACGGCGGAGCCCCGACCCGTGATCCTAGGGAACGCATTTCCACAACCGCTGAACAGGTCCATGACGGGAGCGGCGAGCGCCGCCGGACTGACGCCCCCGCGACACGCCCCCGAGACACGCCGCCGTGACGCGAGCCGCAGGATCAGCGCCCGCCGTCCTCCGCCAGCAGCGCGAGCGCCCGGGACAGGTCGGCGACGGCCTGCTCGGCGTCCCGGTCGGCTCCCGCGTCGCGGCGCACGAGCCAGGCCCCGATGATGCCCTGCATTCCCGCGACCGCGAGCGCCGCGCACCGATCGGCGCGCGCGTCGTCGAGGCC
>NZ_QWGT01000026.1 GCF_003576405.1 Clavibacter lycopersici | reverse complement strand
CACGCGCCCGTGGTGGATCCGGCGGAGGCGGCGCACCGCTCCTGGGCGCTCGGGCGCAACGACGACGCGACGCTCGGCCGGGCGCTCGAGTCGTGCCTGCCCGAGGTACGCAGCGGCTCGTGGGCGCACGCGTCGACGAACCAGGGCGTGCAGGCGCGGGCGCGCGAGCTGCGCATGACCGCCCGTCGGGACGCCCTCGCGGATCCGGCGGTCTCCACCGCGGCCGCGGCATGGCGCGCCTGCCTCACCGGGACCGCCAGCGAGTCGGACGCGTACGCGAACCGGCCCCTGCCTGCCGATCCGATGACCCTCCTCGACCCCGTCGCCGGAGTCCGGTCCGGCGTCGCCGACCCGGATCCCGACCTGGCTGCCGCGGACGTCGCCTGTCAGCGCGAGTCCGGCTACCGCGAGGCGCTCTACGGCGCCCAGTGGGAGGCGGAGTCCCTCGTCACGGAGGACGACGCCGCCCTCTTCGCCTCCGCCCGCGGCCGCCAGGTGGCCGAGACCGCGACGTCCGTCCGCGAGGTGCTGCTCGGCGACCGGGGCTGATCCGCGTCTGCCGTGGTCGGCCGTGGCCTCCACCGGGTCGCGCCCTCCCCGGCGCCCGCCGGACCCCGCACCCTGCGAAGCTGGCCGCCCCGATCGCCGCAGCAGAGGAGCCCCCCGTGCCCGAGAACCTCGACGTCCAGCTCGACCGCATCGTCGCCGCCCGCGACCGCGATGACATGGGTCCGACCATCGCCGCGCTGCTCCCCGTCCTCGACGCCCACCCGGCGAACCCGCGCGTGCTCTACGAGGTCGGCGGCGCGTACGACACGGCGGGTGAGGAGGCGACGGCCCTCGACCTCTACGAGCGCGCGGAGGCGGCGGGGCTCGCGGGCGACATCCTCCGCCGCTGCTACCTGCAGCACGGGAGCACGCTGCGGAACCTCGGCCGCGTCGACGAGTCGCTCGCGCTGTTCGCGCGCGCCCGGGCCGAGTTCCCGGGATCGTCGTCCCTCGCCGTCTTCGAGTCGCTGACCCTGCACGCGGCAGGTCGGCCCGACGCCGCGCTCGCCAGCGCGCTGCGGATCGTGGCGGATCACGTGCCGGACGACGAGCTGCAGCGCTACCTCCCCGCGATCCGCGGCAACGCCGGGTACCTCGAGTCGCTCGACGCGGCTTCGGAGACCTCGTGACGGCGAGCGCCGCAGGCCCCGGGTCGGCTGATGCCGCGGGTGCGCCCGTGGACGCCGACGCGTTCGTCTCCGCCATCCGGCGCAGGTTCGCGGCATCGCCCTCCCTCGCCCCCGAGAAGACGTGGGTCGCGGGTCGGGTGTGCGCGGACGGCTCCGCCGTGATCCTCTACGCCGACGGCCACGGCCGCCTCCTCGGCCGCCGCTGGGTCCTCGAGCGGCTGGCTGCGCGGTTCGCGCCGCGCGACGCCCGGAGCCTCGCCGACGCCGTCTACCCGAACGAGGTGATCGAGCCCGACGGGCCCACCACGGCGCTCGACGTCGACTGGGCGGACGGTCTCGTCGAGGATCCGTCCCGCGTCGGCTGGGTCGTGAACGCGTGGACGCACGACGAGCCGTCCGCGTCGGGATGACTCCTGCCCTCGGCTAGCGTGGACGAGCCCGTCACCGTCCCCGACCCCGAGGAGCCCCCATGCGCGCCGTCGTCTACGAGGAGTTCGGCCAGACCCCCGTCGTCCGCGAGCTGCCGGATCCCGTGCCCTCCGCGGCCGGGGTGATCGTGCGCGTCGAGGCCACGGGCGTCTGCCGCAGCGACGCGCACGGCTGGCTCGGCCACGACGACGGCATCGAGCTCCCGCAGGTGCCGGGCCACGAGCTGGTCGGGCGGATCCACGAGGTCGGCCCCGAGGTCACGCGCTTCCGCGTCGGCGACCGCGTGACCGTGCCGTTCGTCTGCGCGTGCGGCCGCTGCGCCGAGTGCCGCGCGGGCAACGGCCAGGTGTGCCGCGACCAGACGCAGCCGGGCTTCACGCACTGGGGGTCCTTCGCCGAGCTGGTCGCCCTGCACGACGCCGACGTGAACCTCATCCCCGTCCCCGACGACCTCGACGCGGGCGCCGCCGCCCTCCTCGGCTGCCGCTTCGCCACCGCCTTCCGGGGTCTCGTGCACCGGTCCCGGATCCAGCGCGGCGAGCGCCTGCTCGTCATCGGCTGCGGCGGGGTCGGCCTCAGCGCGGTGATGATCGGCGTCGCGGTCGGCGCGGAGGTCATCGCGGTCGACGTCGACCCTGCCGCCCTCGCGCGCGCCTCGGAGCTCGGCGCCGAGTACACGATCGACTCCTCGGACCTCTCGGAGCTCGACGTCCTCGACGCGATCCACGCGGTCTCCCCCGACGGCGTGCAGGTGTCGGTCGAGGCCCTCGGCCGCGAGGCCACGCTCCGGATCAGCCTGCTCGCGCTCGCGCCGACGGGCCGCCAGGTGCAGATCGGCCTGTTCGCGACCGAGCCGACCGTGCCCGTGCCGTTCGTCATCAGCCAGGAGCTGAGCCTGCACGGCAGCCACGGAATGCCCGCGCACGACTACGCCGAGCTGATGGCCATGGTCGCGTCGGGCGCGCTCCGCCCGGAGCTGCTCATCGAGCACCGCATCCCCCTCGACGAGGCCCCGGCCGCGCTCGAGGCGCTCGCGTCGGGCGACCGCTCGGCGGGGATCACGCTGGTCGAGGTCGGCTGACCGCTCGCCGCGCCCGGTCGGCTACAGCGCGCCCTGCAGCTCCGAGCCCGCCGGGATCGGCGTGAGCCGCGTGACGACGGCGGGACCCGTGATGAGGCCCGCGAGCGACGCGCCCATGCGCGCGACCGCCTCGCCCGCGCCGTGGGCGTCGAGCGCCTCCACGGACGACCACTTCTCGAGCATCACGATGGTGCCGTCGGGGGCGTCGTGGATCGCGTAGACCTCGCAGCCGTCCTCCTCGTGCACCTCGGCGATGCCGCGGGACAGGGCGGCGACCGCCTCGTCGTGCTTCCCCTCGACGGGCGTGAAGACGGCGGTGACGACGACGGGCTGGGACATGGGTTCTCCTCGGTTCGGGGTGGGACGGTTCGGGGTGGTGCGGGACGCGTGCGCGGGATCGCTCACGGGCGCGGGATGTTCCGCAGGTTCGATCGGGCGAGCTTCACGGCCTCGCCGACGCCGCCGTTCATCACGATCTTCGACATCGAGAGCGCGAAGCCCTTCACCTGCGCGGCCGTGATCTCCGGCGGGATCGAGAGCGCCATCGGGTCGGTCACGAGGTCGACGAGCGCCGGCCCGTCGTGCGCGAACGCCGCCTCGAGCGCGCCGCGGATGTCGGCCGGGTCCTCGACGCGCTGGGAGTGGATCCCGAGCGCGGCGGCGACCGCGGCGTAGTCGACCATGGGCACGTCGACCCCGAAGTCGGGGATCCCGTCGACGAGCATCTCCACCTTCACGAGCCCGAGCGTCGAGTTGTTGAACACCACGACCTTCACGGGCAGGCCGTAGGCCGCGACCGTCACGAGCTCGCCCATGAGCATCGACAGCCCGCCGTCGCCCGAGACGGAGACGACCTGCCGCTCCGGGTAGGCGACCTGCGCGCCGATCGCCATCGGCAGCGCGTTGGCCATGGATCCGTGCACGAGCGACCCGATCATCCGCCGCCGTCCGTTCGGGGTGAGGTAGCGCGCGGTCCACACGTTGCACATGCCGGTGTCGGCGGTGAACACGGTGTCATCGCCCGCCACCTCGTCGAGGATGCTGGCCGCGTACTCCGGGTGGATCGGCTTCAGCTTCTCCGCCTTCGACGTGTACGCGCCGACCACCTGCTCGACCTTCTTGTCCTGCTCCTTCAGCAGCTTCTCCAGGAAGCGCCGGTCGGTCTTCCGCTCCACGAGCGGCAGCACCGCGCGGATGGTGGAGAGGGCGTCGCCGTGGATCGCGATGTCGACGTCGGTGCGGCGGCCGAGGCGCTCGGGCGCGATGTCGATCTGCGCGGTCCGCACCTCCTTGCCGGGCAGGAACTGGTCGTAGGGGAAGTCGGTGCCGATGAGGATCAGCAGGTCGGCGCCCGAGATGCCGGCGGCCGCGGCGCCGTAGCCGATGAGGCCCGTCATGCCGACGTCGAACGGGTTGTCCTGCTGGATCACGTCCTTGCCGCGCAGCGAGTGGCCGACGGGCGCGGCGATCTTGTCGGCCAGCTCCATGAGCTCGGCGTGCGCGGATCCCGCACCCCGGCCCGCGAAGATCGCGACGCTGTCCGCCTCGTCGATGGCCGCGGCGAGCGCGCGCACGTCCTCCTCGGCCGGCACGATCGCGGGACGCCGCGGCAGCGAGAACGCGGGCGCCTCCCCCTCCGCTTCGAACTCGGCCACGTCGCCCGGCAGCGTGATGACGCTGACGCCGCCGAGCGCGAGGGAGTGCCGCATCGCCTGGTCGACGACGCGCGGCGCCTGCACGGCGGTCGAGATCATCTCCGTGTAGTGCGAGCACTCGACGAAGAGCCGGTCGGGGTGCGTCTCCTGGAAGTAGCCGGATCCGATCTGGTTCGTGGTGATGTGGCTCGCGATGGCGAGCACGGGCGCGCCTGAGCGGTGCGCGTCGTAGAGGCCGTTGATGAGGTGCAGGTGGCCGGGCCCGCAGGATCCGGCGCACACCGCGAGCTCGCCGGTGAGCTGCGCCTCGGCGGAGGCGGCGAACGCGCCGGCCTCCTCGTGCCGCACGTGGATCCAGTCGATGCCGCCCTTGCGGCTCCCGCCCGTGCGCCGCACCGCGTCGACGATCGGGTTGAGGCTGTCGCCGACGACCCCGTAGATCCGGCTCACCCCCGCCTCGATGAGCTGGGCGATGAGCTGGTCGGCGACCGTGCGTGCCATGGGGGTGTCCTTCCGTCGGTGCTCCCAGTCAATACCCGCCGCCTCCGCGCGGCCTCCGCACGCCGCCCGCGAAGCGCCCGCGGGAATGCGACCCGGCCCGGTGCGTTGACCCTCAGGTGACCGACACGCAGACCGATGCCACCCGCCCCGACGCCGCCGACCCCGAGGCCCTCGCCGCGTACGACGCGTGGCACCGCGCCCGCCTCGCCGCCGTGACGAGCCCGTTCGGCAGCCTCGCGCTCGTCCAGACGACGTGGCTCGAGCCCGGCCGGGAGGTCAGCGACCTCGAGGCTCTCGAGGGCCAGCCCGACACCGTGCAGCTCACCCGCATCGAGCGCACGTCGCTCGACACCGGCGAGCCCGAGCACGGCTACCGCCTCTGGGACTCGGCGTCACCGAAGAACCGGGCGTTCGTCGACATCGAGGTCTACCCGTACGCGCCCGAGTGGATCCTCGAGGGCCGCTTCGAGCGCGTCGACGACGACCGCGTGATCCCCTTCGAGCACATCGCCGACGCCGGCCGCACGCGCGAGCTGCCCGTGCCCGGCGACATCGTCGTGGAGATCGAGGGAGTCGAGGTGCGCCTCAGCGCGTTCGCCGACGGCGACCGCCTCCAGCTCGTCTTCGCCGACGCGACCACCGGCCGCGAGAGCTACGCGCCCAGCCGCTTCCTCTTCATCCCGCGCCCCGACGGCGACGGACCCGTGACGCTCGACTTCACGCGCGCGGTCGTCCCGCCGTGCGGCTTCTCCGACTGGATGAACTGCCCGCTCCCGCCCGCCGGCAACCGGCTGTCCGCTGCCGTGCGCGCCGGCGAGCGCCGCGTCATCTACCGCGACGAGGCCTGAGCCCCGGCGCCGGGCTGCGCCTGATCAGTCCGGCGCCACCTCGGCCCCCGCGGCCCAGACGCGGGAGACCTGGAGCCCCGGCGTGAGCGCGACGACGTCCGCGGCGGATCCCGTGCGCAGCAGCCCGAGCCGGTCACCCAGGCCGAGCGCCCGCGCCGGGGTGCTCGTGAGCGCCGCGACGGCGTCCGGCAGGGCGAGGCCCACCTCGCGCACCGCGATCCGCAGCGCCTCGTCCTGCGTGAGGGTCGAGCCCGCGATCGTGCCCGTGCTCGCCAGCCGCGCGATGCCGTCGCCCACGTCCACGTCGAGCGAGCCGAGCCGGTAGCGGCCGTCCGCGGATCCCGCCGCCGCCATCGCGTCGGTGACGAGCGCCACACGGCCGGGCGCCTCGCGGAACAGCAGCGCCGCGACCGCCGGGTCCACGTGCACCCCGTCGAGGATCAGCTCGAGCGTCACGCGCGCGTCGGCGACGGCCGCCATGATCGGCCCGGGCTCCCGGTGGTGGATCCCGGGCATGGCGTTGAACGCGTGCGTCAGCACGGTCGCGCCCGCGTCGAAGGCGGCGCGCGCGACATCGCCCGAGCAGGTCGTGTGGCCGACGGCCGCGACCACGCCGGCCGCCACGAGCCGGCGGATCGCGTCGAGCGCGCCGTCGAGCTCGGGCGCGATCGTGACCTGCCGCAGCACGCCATCCCCCGCCGCGAGCAGGGCGTCGATGCGCGCGGGCGTCGGGTCCACGAGGTGCTCGTGCGCGTGCGCCCCTGCCGCGTGCGGCGACAGGAACGGCCCCTCGAGGTGCGCGCCGACGATGGTGGGATCCGCGGCCATCGCCGCCCGGATCGCGCCGAGCGAGCGCACGAGGTCGGGCACCGGGTTCGCGACGAGGCTCAGCACCGAGCGGGTCGTGCCGTGCCGTCGGTGCAGCGCGACGGCCGCGCGGATCCCGTCTGCCCCGTCGTCGTGGGATCCGCCCGCGCCGCCGTGCACGTGCATGTCGACGAACCCGGGCACGAGCGTCGCGTCGCCGAGGTCGACGGTGCGCTCGGCCGGAGGCGCCTCGCGTCCGCTCCCGACAGCGGCGAGGCGATCGCCGTCGAGGAGGACCCACGCGTCGGCGGTCGTGCCGCGCGCGTCCACCGCACGCGCGGCCCGGAGGAGCGTCGTGCCGCTCACGTGAGCCGCTGCCAAGCGGGCTTGGCCGCGTACGTGTGCCGGTAGTAGTCGGCGAGCGCGAGCCGCGAGGCGGCGGCCTCGTCCACCACGACGACCGCGTACTCGTGCAGCTGCAGCACGCTGCCCGGCACGAAGGCGGAGAGCGGTCCCTCGACGGCGGCGGCGACCGCGGCGGCCTTGCCCTCCCCCTGCGCGACGAGCACGAGCCGCCGCGCCTCGAGGATCGTGCCCAGCCCCTGCGTCATGCAGTGCGTCGGCACGTCGTCGAGCGAGTCGAAGAAGCGCGCGTTCGCCTGGCGGGTCGCCGGGGCGAGCGTCTTGATCCGGGTGCGCGACGCGAGCGACGACGTCGGCTCGTTGAAGCCGATGTGCCCGTTCGCGCCGATGCCGAGGATCTGCACGTCGATGCCGCCGGCGTCGCGGATCGCCCGGTCGTACTCCTCGGCCGCGGCACGCAGGTCGGCGGCCCGGCCGTCGGGCACGCGCACGCGGAGCGGGTCGAAGCCGAGCGGTCCGACCACGTCCCGCGCGATGACGCTCGCGTACGACTCGGGGTGCTCGAGCGGGATCGCCACGTACTCGTCGAGCGCGAAGCCGTGCGCCCGCGCGAAGGAGACCTCCCCTGCTGCCACGCGGCGGCGGAGGTCGGCGTAGAGCCCTGAGGGGCTGGATCCGGTGGCGAGCCCGATGACCGCCTCGGGGTCGCGCGCCACTGCCGCGGCCACGTGCGCGGCGGCCGCACGGCCGACCTCCTCGACCTTGGGCAGGATGATCACCTCCACGCGCGCACCCCCTCGATCCCCGTGGCGACGGACGGGCGGACGTCGGCGCCCGCGGGCGCGGTCACGGCGCTCACCCGGCGATGCTCGCGACGATGCCGTCGATGTACGCCTGGCGCTCCTCGCGGGTCGCCGGCCGCCCGACGATCCCCGGCCGCGTCTGCCACGGCAGCGGCCCCGACGCCCGGCGGTACTCCACCCCGAACGCGTCGAGCCGCGCGAGGTGCACGGCGAGCCGCGCGTGGAAGTCATCCACGTCGCGCACGCCGTCCTCCGGCCTCGGCGACCACACCGCCTCGGCGAGCGCCGCCAGCCGCGGGAAGACGAGGTAGTCGACGGTGCGCGGCGAGTCCATGTGCTCGGTCCAGATGTTCGCCTGGCCGCCGAGCACATGCTCCGCCTCCTCGGGGGTCAGGGACTCGGGCACGGGCTCGAACGCGAGCACGTCCTCGAGGGTCAGCGGGATGGAGACCGGGATCGGCTCATCGGGCCCGTCGGACTGCCGGTAGTCGAGGTACACCTGGTCGTCGGGGCAGGCGACCACGTCGTGGCCGCGGCGCGCGGCCGTGACCGCGCCGGTCATCCCCCGCCACGACGCGACGACCGCGGAGGACGACACCTCGCCCTCGAGGATCTCGTCCCAGCCGTACATGGTGCGGCCGGCCGAGGAGATGTGCGCGTCGAGCCCGCCGATGAACCAGCTCTGCAGCTCCAGCTCGTCCGTGAAGCCGCGCTCGCGCATGATCTCCTGCGTCCGCGGATCCTCGGCCCACTGGTCGCGCGGGCACTCGTCGCCGCCGATGCCGACGTACCGCGACGGGAACAGCTCCATCACCTCGTCGAGCACGCCCCGGTAGAAGTCCAGCGTCGACTCCTCCATGTTGAGCACGTCGTGGATGATCCCCCAGCGCGTGTGCACGGTACGCGGCTGGTCGGCGCTCCCGACGCCGAGCTCCGGGTACGCCGCGATGGCCGCGAGCGAGTGGCCGGGCACGTCGATCTCGGGCACCACGTCGATGTGGCGCGCGGCCGCGTACGCCACGACCTCGCGGATGTCGTCCTGCGTGTACCAGCCGCCGTGCGGGCGGCCGTCGCCGGGCGAGTCCTCCGACGCGCCGACCTGGGTCTCGGTGCGCCATGAGCCCACCTCCGTGAGGCGCGGGTAGCGGCGGATCTCGACGCGCCACCCCTGGTCGTCGGTGAGGTGCCAGTGCAGGGTGTTGAGCTTGTGCATCGCCATCAGGTCGATGAAGCGCAGCACGTCGTGCTTGGGGAGGAAGTGGCGGGCCACGTCGAGCATGGCGCCGCGCCAGCGGAAGCGCGGCGCGTCCACGATCGCGACGACCGGCAGCGTCCACTCGACGCCCGCGACGGGAGCGCGGCGGAAGACCTGGGGCGGCAGCAGCTGGAGGAGCGTCTGGCACGCCGCGAACACGGCCGCCTCGTCACCGCCGCGGATCCGCACGCCGTCCGCGGTCACGTCGAGCGCGTGACCTCCTGCCGCGAGGTCGGGGTCGAGCGCGAGGGAGATGCCACCCGGCGCCTCGTCGGTCGTCGACGCGAACGGGAGGCCGGTGGCGGGCCGGAGCGCCGACTGCAGCCACGCCACGGTGCCGGCGAGCGCGTCGGGCGCCTGGATCCGGGTGCGCGCGTCGAGCCGGAGCGATCCGGATCCCGGCACGAGCGATACGGGGGCGGGGAGGACGGCGAGGGGGGAGGTCATGCGGCTAGCCCTTCACGGCGCCGGCGGACATGCCGGACACCAGGTTGCGTTGGATGATCATGAAGAAGACGACGACGGGCAGCGAGAACAGCACGGACGCGGCCATCTGGGCGCCGAAGTCCGTGCCCGTGGTCTGGGTCGTGAACGACGCCAGCCACACGGGCAGCGTGTAGTGCGACTGGTCCTGCATGAACGTGTTGGCGACGATGTAGTCGTTCCAGGCGGCGATGAACGCGAACACGCTCGAGGCGATGATGCCGGGCATGACCAGCGGGAACAGGATCCGGGTGAGCACCTGCCAGGTCGAGCACCCGTCGATGCGGGCCGCCTCCTCGAGCTCCACGGGGATCGCGAGGAAGAAGCCGCGCATGACCCAGATGGTGAACGGCAGCACCGCCCCCACGTAGGCGAGCACGAGGCCGAGGTAGGTGCCGATGAGGCCGATCTGGGTGAAGATCAGGAACTGCGGGATGAGCAGCGCCGTCGCCGGCAGCATCTGCACCACGAGGATCGCGACCATGATCGGCCGGCGCCCGCGGAACGAGAACCGCGAGAGCGCGGCGGCCGCGAGCAGCCCCAGCAGGATGGAGAGCACGACCGCGCCCGCCACGACGACGGTCGAGTTCCGCAGGTAGAGCAGGAAGTCGCCGTTCGTGAAGGCGGCCACGAAGTTCGAGATCGTCGGGTCCTGCGGGAGGAAGCCGGGCGTCCGGCTCATCGACTCCGAGCGCGGCTTGAACGCGGTGTTCACCATCCAGTAGACGGGGAAGATCCACACGACGCAGAAGACCGCGGCGATCGAGTTCCCGATCCACGGGCGGCGGCGGCGCCGGCGGGAGGAGCGCGGGAGGGCACGGCGCTCGCGGCCTCCCCCGGCGACGACGGCCGCCGCCTCCTCCGGGGTCTCGGGTGCCACCGCGCCGGTGCCCGCGGGTGCTGTCGTGGTCACAGGTCTTCTCCCGATCGGATGAGGTTGCGGATGTAGAACGCCGTGAGGACCAGCAGGAGCAGGGTGGTCACGACGGAGATCGCCGCACCCTGCCCGAGCTCGAAGCCGACGAACGCGGTCGTGTAGGTGAACACGCCGAGCGTGGAGGTGGCGTCGTCGGGGCCGCCCTGCGAGACGAGCCAGATCTGGTTGAAGACGTTGTAGTCCCAGATCAC
Source organism: Clavibacter lycopersici (assembly GCF_003576405.1). GTDB lineage: Bacteria > Actinomycetota > Actinomycetes > Actinomycetales > Microbacteriaceae > Clavibacter > Clavibacter lycopersici. The sequence continues at coordinate 9,081 of NZ_QWGT01000026.1, read as the reverse complement.
GGAGAGGATCGTCACGAGCAGCAGCGTGGGCTTGAGGAACGGCAGCGTGATGGTGCGGTAGACCGCGAGCTCCGAGGCCCCGTCGAGGCGCACGGCCTCCTTGAGCTCCTGCGGGATCTGCGTCTCCGCCGCGTACAGCGTCAGCGCGATGAAGGGCACGGCCTGCCAGACGATGAGCATCCAGATGGACGCGTAGGCGAGGAACGCGTCGTTCGCCCAGTCGACGTCGGTCATGTCGCCGAACAGGCCGACCTGCGTGAGCAGCCAGTTCACGACCCCGTAGCCCGGCTGGAACAGCCACTTCCACACGAGCGAGGAGGCGACGTTCGGCATGGCCCAGGCGAAGATCAGCACGATGGTGACGGCGTAGCGGAACGGCGTGCTGATCCGCGTCATGAGGTGCGACATGCCCGTGCCGATGGCGACGCTGCCGATGACCATGGCCGCCGTGAAGAGGATCGTGCGCACGAGCGACGCCCAGAAGGCGGGGTCCTGCACGAGCTCGATGTAGTTGCCGAGGCCGACGCTCTGGTAGGCGCCCGTGTACAGGGTGCGCTGGTCGGAGTCGGTCGTCGAGGTGATGACGAGGTAGACGATGGGCGCGACGAGCACGACCAGCAGCACGAGGCCGGCGGGCGAGAGCAGCCAGACGGGAGCGGAGCTGCCGCGTCGCGGGGACGGGCGGCCCGGGGATCGGACGGATCCCGGGGTCTTCGGCGGGCGCGTGCCGGTGAGGGCCACGGTGCCTCCTTCGGGTGGTGGTGCGGGTGTCGCGGACGGCGGCGCTCGGGGCGCCGGACGGGGCGGGGCGCCGGTCGTCGGACCGGCGCCCCGCCGCGCGTCACTTCGAGTTGAGCTTCTCGTCGGCGGCGGAGTCGAAGTCCTCCGCCGCGGCCTCGGGGGTCTTCGACCCGGAGGCGATCGAGGAGAACAGCTGGTTGATGCTCTTGTCGCCCTCGAGGTCGGCCCAGGCACCGCTGGCGGGGGTGGCGTTCGAGCGGAGGGCGGCATCGAAGAAGCCCTTGTCGAGCTCGGACAGCGAGCCGGACGCGGCCTCGACGGCCTCGGTGCTGTTCGGGATCCACGTGTCGTTGCCGAAGACCCACTCCGACTGGATGTCGGGGCTGGCGGCGATCTTCGCCCACTGGAGCGCGAGCTCCGCGTTCTCGGACTTGGCGGCGATGCCCCAGTCGGATCCGCCCAGCATCACCGGCTGCGTCTCGCCCGACTTGCCCGGCAGCGGGAAGCTGCCCAGGTCGTCGTCGGTGAGCTCCGGGTTCGCCTTCTTGATCATGTCGATGTAGCCGTTCGAGGCGAGGATGGCGCTCGTGGTGCCGTCCGCGAAGACCTGCGTCTGGTCGGGCGCCGTGGTGTCGAGCGTGCGCGACGCCGCGGTGGAGTACGCGTTCTGGAACTCCTGGAAGTCGGCGAGGCCCTGCTGCGCCTTCGCGTCGCCGAACGCCGGCGCCCACGTGCCGTCGTCCTCGGTGGCGATCTCGCCGCCCGCGTCCCACACGAACTGCATGCCGGCGTACCAGTACTGGCCCGGCATGTAGAAGGGGGAGAAGCCGTCGGTCGAGGCGTTGGCGGCGGCCACCTTCTCGAGCGCCGCGGTGAGCTCCTCGTAGGTGGTCGGGGCGGCCGTCACGCCGGCGTCCGCCCACATGGTCTTGTTGTAGATCACCGCGCGGGCGCCCGCGAACCCGGGCACGGCGTAGAGCTTGCCGTCGACCGTGGCGGGAGCCTCGAGGCCCTCGAGCCAGGTCTGGCCCTGCGCGAGGTCGTCGCGGTACGGGGTGAGGTCGAGGAGGCCGCCGTTCGCGGCGTAGCTGGCGACCTGCGTGTTGCCGATGTCGAGCACGTCGGGCGGGGTCGAGGTCGAGAGCGCGGTCGCGACCTTGGTGGTGATGCCGTCCCACTGCTGGGTCTGCACCTCCACCTCGGCGCCGGTCGCGGCCGTGAACTCGTCGTTGATGGCCTTCATGGTGTCGTCGGTGTAGTCGCCGGTCATGACCCACACGTTCAGGGTCGTGCCGTCGCCCTTGACGGCGGCGATCTCCTGGGGGGATCCGTCGCCGGCGGCGGTCGTGCCGCCGCTCGAGCAGGCCGTGAGGGCGAGGACGGCGGCGAGGCCGAGGCCCGCCGTCAGTCTCATGTGTCGCATGGTGGTTCTCCTGGGTTCGGTGCGGTGCGGTGGAGTGCGGTTCGTGTCGGGATGGAGGGGGGTCAGTAGACGCCGAGCTCGGCCTGGAGCATGAGCGAGGCGCCGCCGAGGAGCACGAGGTCGGCGTCGTCGTCGCTCATCCGGAGGGAGAGCGCGTCGCCGACGCTGCTGAGCGTCCGGGCGCGGATGGTGGCGAGGGTCGCGTCGCGGAGGGGCCCCTCGATGAGCTCGCGGGGGCCCGTGACGACGACGTGGTTGAGGTTGAGGGCGCTGATGACCGGCGCGATGACGACGCCGAGCGCGGATCCGGCGTCGCGGAGGGCCGCGTCGCGCGCGTCGTCCGTGAGCCCCGCGATCCGCCGCGCGAGGTAGCGGGCGCCGATCACGGTCTCGAGGCAGCCGGAGCGGCCGCACGTGCAGGCCTCGCCGACGCCGGGGTCCCCGACCGTGACGTGGCCGATCTCCCCCGCCGCGAACTGCTCGCCCTGCACCAGCGCGCCGCCGATGACGAGGCCGACGCCCACGCCGTCCTCGATCGTGACGACCATGACGCTCTGCCCGGGTGCCTCGCTGAACATGTGCATGCCCACGGCGGACAGGTTCGCGTCGTTGGCGATGCGCACGGGCACGCGGAAGTGGTCGGCCAGGCGCGCCCGGAGGGGCACGTCCGACCACTCGAGGTCGAGCGCCTCGCGGACGACGCCCTGGTCGTCGACGATGCCGGGCACTCCCACCGCGATGCCGAGGAGGCGCCGCGGCGTCTGCGCCACGAGCCGCTCGCTGAGGCGGACGACCTTGGCGACGGCCGCGTCGCCCGTGGCGCCGTCGACCTCGAGGGACGACTCGGCGAGCACCTCGCCGCGGAGGTTCATGACGGCGCCGACGAAGCGGCGGCCGTTGGAGAGGTCGAGCGCGACGATGTGGAAGGAGTCGGCGTCGATCTCGACGAGCTGCGCCGGCTTGCCGACGCGGGCGTCCTCGCGCTGCCCGACCTCGGCGACGATCCCGTCCGCCGCGAGCTCGCTGACGAGCACCGAGACGGTCGGGCGGGTGAGGCCGGACTCACGGGCGAGGTCGGCGCGGCTCATGGCGCCGCGGTGGAACAGCGCCTGCAGCATCATCGAGCGGTTGTGCACCCGGTTGTGCTGCGGCAGCGACTTCGAGACGACGCGGCGGGTGCGGGTGCCGGCGGGGCCGGAGGCGGCCGGGGCCAGTTCGGTGGGCATGCGCGCCATCTCCTCTCCATGCGGTCGGCGTCGACCGCTTGGAGCGTTAGTAAATCTCCCTTACAAACGCGTGTCAAGCATTCGGACGAGATCCACCCGCGAAATGTCCCGGAAACACGGTCCAGAGCGGGCACCCGCCAAGGCGAGCACCTTGTGGAGGTCGGGTTTGTAATGTTTACTAACGAACGCGGCGCTGGAGCCCCGGCCGGATCCCGGCCCTCCTCGAGCCGCAGGAGGAGACACCCGGTGCGCATCGGACTCGACATCGGCGGGACCAAGGTCGACGCCGTCGCGATCGACGCGGACGACACGGTCGTCGCCTCCCTCCGCCGGCCCACGGGCCACGGCGCCGACGAGGTGCTCGCCACCGCCGCCCGCGCCGTCGACGACCTCGTGGCCGGGCTCGGCCGCCCGGCCGTCGCGTCGGTGGGCGCGGGGATCCCCGGCATGGTGGATCCCGCCACCGGCACCGTGCAGCACGCCGTGAACCTCGGCATCGACGGCTTCCCCTTCGGCGTCGAGCTGGAGGGCCGCCTCGGCGTCCCGGTCGCCGTCGAGAACGACGTCAACGCCGCCGCGCTCGGCGTCTCGCACCTGCTCGGGCTGGGCGGCTCGCTCGCCTACCTCAACGTCGGCACCGGCCTCGCCGCGGGCCTGGTCACGGACGGCGTGCTGCTGCGCGGCGCCCGCGGTGGTGCGGGCGAGATCGGGCACGTGCCCGTGGATCCCGCCGGCCTCCTCTGCCCCTGCGGCCAGCGCGGCTGCCTCGAGACGATGGCCTCGGGCGCGGGCCTCGCCCGGCAGTGGCACGGGTCCGGCGCGCACGCCGCGGTCGAGGTCTTCCGCGCGGCGCAGGAGGGCGACACGACCGCCCTCGCCGTCCGCGCGCGCCTGGCCGAGGGCATCGCGGGCGCGGTCCGGATCCTCGTGCTCACCAACGACGTGGACGCCGTGGTCGTCGGCGGCGGGATCAGCCGGCTCGGCGCTCCCCTGCTCGGCGACCTCCTCGCCGTGCTCGCGGGGCAGGCGGCGACGTCGCCGTTCCTCGCGAGCCTCGAGATCGCGGATCGCGTCCGCCTGCTCCCGCCCGACCTCCCCGCCGCCTCCGTCGGCGCCGCGCTCCTCCGCCCCGCGCACGAGCTCCATCGGCCGCTGACCCGCTGACCCGCTGCCCGTCCCGGCATCACCCCGCACGACCCCGCTGTCCCCGATCGATGAAGATGGAGAGATGACATGACCGATCCCCGCCCCGCCGGCGACCACCCGCTCGGCGCCCGTCCCCTCAGCCGCCGGGCCCTGCTCGGCGGATCCGCGGCCGCCGTGGGCACCGCGCTCCTCTCCGCCCCGCAGGCCGCGTCCGCCTCCGGCCCGCTCCTCGGGGCCCCCGACCTCGGCTCGCCGACCGCGTCGCGCGCCCTCATGCAGAGCGCGAAGGCCGCGTACGAGTTCCTCGACGGCCGCGTCGACGAGTACGCGACCGGCGAGCAGCTCCGCCTCCCCCGCAGCTACCAGGGCGGCTTCTTCACCACGCCGACGTTCGACTTCGTGTCGTCGTTCGCGTACGACGACGCGCTGGTGATCCTCGCCTACCTCGGCCGCGGATCCCGTGCCGACGTCCGCCGCGCCACCGTCCTCGGCGACGCGCTCCTGTTCGTGCAGGCGCACGACCCGATCGGCGACGGCCGCACCCGCGCGTCGTACCAGCCGGACACCTTCCCCGCCACGGGCGCCCCATCGGGGGCCCTCGACATCGGCTCCCCCGCGGCCTACACCGGCAACCAGAGCTGGGTGGGCATGGCGTTCGCGCGCCTGTTCCGGGTGACCGGGCAGCAGCGCTTCCTCGACGGCGCCGTGCAGCTCGGGCAGTGGATCCGCGCCAACGCCACCGACACGACACGCGCCCCGCACGGCTTCACGGGCGGCCGGAGCGCCGACGACCAGCCCATCACGTTCAAGTCGACCGAGCACAACATCGACGTCACGGGCTTCTTCTCGCAGCTCGCGCAGCTCACGCGCGACGCCTCGTGGGCCGCGGACGCCGCCATCGCGCGGTCCTTCGTCGAGGCCATGCAGGATCCGGCCGACGGCCACCTCTGGACGGGCACCGACCCCGACGGCGTCACGATCAACCGCACGGTCGTCCCCGAGGACGTGCACACCTGGGCCTACCTCGCGACCCTCGACCCGCGGTACTCCCGCGCGCTCGACTGGGTGGTCGAGAACCTGTCCGCGGTCGACGGCCCGTACACGGGCCCCTCGTACAGCGACACCGACACGAGCAAGGTGTGGTTCGAGGGATCCGGGCACCTGGCCCTCTCCTTCCGCATCCGCCGCGCGCCGGGCGACCGGGAACGCGCGGTCGAGCTGTTCCGCAGCATCGCCGTCGCCCAGGCCGAGCAGCCGAACGGCGACGGCAAGGGCGTGGTCTCCGCCTCGAGCGACGGCCTCGACACCGGGTTCGGCGACATCTACTACGCGAGCCTCCACACCGGCGCGACCGCATGGTTCCTCCTCGCGGCCACGCTCACCAACCCGTTCCGCCTCGGCGGACCGCGGTCGCGATGAGCGCGGCGCAGGGCGGCCGCGGGACGATCTCCCGCCGCGCCGCCCTCCTCGGGGTCGCCGGCCTCGGCGTCGCCGGGCTCGCCGCGACCGCCCCGCTCCCGTCCGGCGCGTCCGCAGCTCGGGCGGCCGCTGCCGCCGTGCCGTCCGCCGCCTCGATCGCGAGCGCCTTCGGGTTCCTCGCCGCGAAGCTCGACCAGCGGGCGACCGGATCCACCCTCCGCGTCCCGCAGAGCTACACGGGCGGCACGCAGGGCGCCGCGGGCTTCGTCTCCAGCTTCGCGTACGACGACGGGATCATGATCCTCGCCTGGGTCGCCCGCGGCACCGCGGACGACCTGCAGCGCGCGGTCGTCCTCGGCGACGCCCTGCTGTACGCGCAGGCGCACGACCCCATCGGCGACGGCCGCACGCGCGCGTCGTACCAGCCGGATCCGTTCATCACCGCGAGCGGGGCGCCGTACATCGGCTCCCCCGCGGCGAACACGGGCAACCAGGCGTGGGTGGGCATGGCCCTCGCCCGCCTCGGCCGCGCCACCGGGCAGAGCCGGTTCCTCGCCGGCGCCGTGCGGCTGGGCGACTGGATCCGCACGAGGACGCTCGACACGACCCGCGCCCCGTACGGCTACACGGGCGGGCGCGACGGCTCCGACGCGCCGTACGCGTTCAAGTCGACCGAGCACGCCATCGACGTCCACGCGTTCTTCACCATGCTGGCGACGCTCACGGGCGACTCCGCATGGACGAGCCGCGCGGCGACGGCGTCCTCCTTCATCGCGGCGATGCGGGACTCCGGCGACGGCCACCTCTGGACGGGCACGGACGTCGACGGCATGACGATCAACCGCACGCCCATCCCCGGCGACGTCCAGAACTGGGCCTACCTGGCGACGGGCAGCAGCGCGTACTCGCCGGCCGTGACGTGGGTCATCGACCGACTGGCCGCGACCGACGGCGGCTTCACCGGGTCGTCGTACAGCTCGGCCGACCGGTCGAAGGTGTGGTTCGAGGGCACGGCGCACCTCGCGCTGGCCGTCCGGGCGCGCGGCGCCACCGGGGATCCGACGCGCTACGCCGACCTCATGGCCACGCTCGAGCGCGCCCAGGCCGCGGCCCCGAACGCGGACGGGCGCGGCCTCGTCGCGGCGTCGAGCGACGGCCTCGTGACGGGCTTCGGGGACACGTACGACGCGAGCCTGCACACGGGCGCCACGGCCTGGTACCTGCTCGCGGCGCTGGGGGCGAACCCCTTCCGCCTCTGACGCGCACGCCGTCGACGGGTCCGGGCGCTCACGCGAGCGCCCGGACCCGTCGCCGTCAGCCGAGCAGCTCGGGCCGCTCCCAGTCCTTCCCGTGCACGTGCTGGTCGAGGAACGCGAGCACGGTCCGGTACCAGACCACCGACTGCTGGGGCTTCAGGATCCAGTGGTTCTCGTCCGGGAAGATCAGGAACCGGTGCGGCGTGGTGCCGTCGTCGGCCGCGTGGTGCTCGGCGAGCTCCGACCACAGGCGCAGGCTCTCCCCCACGGGCACGCGGTAGTCGCGGTCGCCGTGGATCACGAGCATGGGCGTCACGATGTCGCGCACCGAGTGGTGCGGCGAGTTCCGGTCGAGGCCTTCCGCGGAGAAGATGCTCTGCCAGTACTGCGACGAGTCGGTCGTCGGTCCGAACTGGTCGAGCGCCCACAGGCTCGCGTGGCTGACGATCGCGCGGAATCGGTCGGTGTGGCCCGCGACCCAGTTGGCCATGTAGCCGCCGAAGGATCCGCCCATCGCGGCCGTGCGCGTCTCGTCGATGTCGTCGCGCGCCTCCACGGCGTCGGTGATCGACATGAGGTCGGTGTAGGGCGCCTCGCCCCACGCGTCCCAGCCGCGCGCGATGAAGTCGAGCCCGTAGCCGGTGCTGAGCGCGGGGTCCGGGAGCAGCACCGCGTAGCCGCGCGCCACCATCACCTGCGGGGTCCAGCGCCAGCTCCACGCGTTCCAGCTGTTGAGCGGGCCGCCGTGGATCCAGAGCAGCAGCGGCGCGGGCGCCTCGGCCGACGCGCCATCGGGCAGCATGAGCCAGCCGCGCACGCGCGCGCCGTCGGCGGCCGTCGTCTCGACCTCGGTCATGGTGCCGGTCGTCGCGGGGACGGGGGCGGGCGTCGCGAGCGCGGTGACGGATCCGTCGGCCGCGGACACGCGCACGGGGTGCGACGGCGCCATCCACGAGGAGCGGAGGGCGAGCACGTCGCCCGTCTCGCGGTCGACCTGCACGTCGGTGTAGGAGTGGTCGTCCGTCGTGAGCTGCGCGACGGATCCGTCGAGGCCGATGCGGAAGACGGGACCGCGGCCGTCCTGGTCGGCGGTGACGACGAGCGCCTGGGAGTCCGCGTCGAAGCGCAGCGAGGACGGCCAGCGGTCCCACTCCGCGGCGACGCGGCGGGCGTCGGATCCGTCCAGCGCGGACACCCAGATCTCCTGCTGCGTGGGCGCGGCGGGCGTGGCGCGGTCGGTGCGGATGCAGGCGAGCAGCGCGCCGTCGGGGCTGATCACGGGCGACTCGACGTCGGCGCCCGGCACGTCGAGGAGCGTGGTGCGTTCGCCCGTCGCGACGTCGATCGACACGAGCGCCTGGCGATCGCCGCGGCGCTCCTTGACGCCGACCGCGACGACGAGCGTGCGGCCGTCGGGGGTGATGGCGGCGGCCGCGTGGTCGAGGCTGCGACCGGGCCGCGGGGTGAGGTCGCGCGGGCGGGGCAGGGAGGCCGGGTACGGCTGCGCGGTCGCGGCGGGCTCCGACGCAGCGGATCCGCCGTCCTCGGTCGCGGCCTCGGCGGCGAGCGCGGTGGCCGCGTCGGCCGCCGTCGGACGCGCGGGCTCCTCGACGAGCGCGTCGGCGAGGTCGAGCGCGAGCAGGTGCGGCTCGTCGGGGCCGAGGTCGTGGTCCCAGTATCGGACGGGGTAGGTCTCGTGCAGGATCGCGTTCACCTTGAGGTCGGAGCGCCGCTTCCGCGCGACCGAGTCGGCCTCGAGCGAGCCGGATCCGGGCAGCAGCGGCGCCTGCACGACCACCGTGGCGGCGTCGCGCGCGACGGCCGCGATGCCGTCCACGCCGCCCGCCAGACGGGTCAGCGCGCGGGCCTC
>NZ_QWGT01000025.1 GCF_003576405.1 Clavibacter lycopersici | reverse complement strand
GGAGCGGACGCGCGGGTGCGAGGAGCGCCGCGCGACGGAGCCACACGTCCTGCTCGCCCGCCCACCGGTCGAGCGCCGCATCCGCCCGGGTGCGCGCGACGCCGGTCAGCCGCTCGACGAGCGGGCCGATGACGTCGAGGGCGAGCGGATCCACGAGCGCGCGCAGCCGCGCGTCCCGCACGAAGCCCTCGATGCGCGTGAGGTCGCCGTTGTCGAGCCGGCCGACGTGCTCCTGCAGCAGCACCACGGCCGCGAGGCGCCGCTCGTAGACGCGCGAGCGCCAGAGCTCGGACGCCAGCGCGACCGCCTCATCCCGCGTCATGTGGGGACGCCTGCGGCCGAGGTCGCGCACCGTCCCGCGGACGGCGCCCACGGACGCCCCCACGAACTCGAGGTCGGAGCGCAGCCGCTCGCGCTCCGCCTCGGCGCGGTACCACGCGCCCTCCCGCTCGAGGGCCGCCGCGATGAAGTCGGCGTCCTCCGTCATCCGGCCAGCGGCGCCGAGCCATCGCGCCCGGTGCGGTGCACGAAGGCGCGGCCGAACTCGGTCAGCACCTCCTCCGCCGTGTGCGTCGGCGCCCAGCCCAGCACCTCGCGGGCGCGGGCGGTCGACATCACCGGCACGTTCGCGGCGATGTCGATCCAACCGGGATCCGTCCGCTGCACACGCAGCCGCCAGCTGGCCGAGACCAGCGCACGCAGCGCCGGGAGCGGCACGGTCACGACGCGCGCGTCGAGCAGGCGGCCGACGAGCGCGGCATCGACGACCGGATCCGCCGCGATGTTGAACGCGCCGGGCGCCCGGCGCTCGACCGCGCGCCAGAACGCGTCCGCGACGTCCTCGTTGTGCACCACCTGCGACACCAGCTCGCGGGGGAGCGGCAGCACCGGGGTGCGCGTCGCGAGGCCGAGCCAGCGGGTGGGGATCCACCGCCCGAGGAAGAGCCCGGCGATCTCCGCGGCGGCCTCGTCGTGCATCACGAGCCCGGGCCGCATGCGCGTCACCACGACCTCGGGATGCGCGGCCTCGAAGGCGTCCATGGCGCGCTCGTTCTCGGCCTTGTGCCGCGAGTAGTGGGAGGTGTGGATCCCACCGGTGGGCCAGGTCTCGTCCCGCGGCCGGTCCTTGGGCGCGGCGCTGTACGCGCCCACCGACGAGGCGACGACGACCTGCGGCACGCCCGCCTCGGCGACGGCCTCGAGCACGTGGGCCGTGCCGATGACGTTGGTGCGGTGCATCACGCGCTCGCGGTGGTTGGGCTGCAGGGCCCAGCCCAGGTGGATCACCGCGTCGGCGCCGCGCATGGTCGCCGCGAGGCCGGAGACCGCGCCCGCCGCGCCGATGTCGGCGAGCCGCCAGGTGACGCCGGAGTATGGCTCGAGGGAGGCGTCGGGCATGCGCCGGGCGACGCCCACGATCTCGGCCCCCGTGGCGTGGAGGCGCCGCAGCACCCCGGTGCCGAGGTTCCCGGTGGCTCCGATGACGACGACGCGCATGCTGCTCCTCTCCTGCGGACGGGACCCGGCGGGCCGGCTGATCCGCGGGTCCCCTCCATCATGCTCGCCGGAGCCCGGCGCGGAGCCGGTGCGCGACGCGTGCCTGGCCGACGCTCAGCGGTCGACGGCCTCGATGAGCGATCCCTGCGCGAACGTCAGCCAGTCGTAGAGGCTCGCGCTCTCGCGGGGCGCGCGGTCGCGCCAGCCGTCGGCCTCGTCGATGCGCAGCGGCACCGAGATCGCGAGCCGGAGGTCGTTCAGCGTGCGGAGCCAGGCCTGCGCGCCGGTCGGATCCAGCACCACGAGGAGACCCCGCCGGCCGGCCCCGCGCGCGTCGGCCTCCGCCAGCGTCGCCTCCACCGTGGTCGCGTTCGCGGCCTTCGCCTCGGTGAGGTCGGACGCGGTGAAGCGCCGGAACTCCGCGGACGCCTCGGCGTCGTCCGGGTAGGCGTCGGGGAGCAGCCGCTCGGCGACGGGGGAGGGCGCGGCGCCGTCCGTGGCGCCGCCGGTCGCGGTGCCCTCGTCGAGGATCCCGCGGAGCTCGTCGAGCAGGCCGCGCAGCATGGCCACCTCGTGCGGCTCCAGGTGCGCGGCGACCGTCCCGTCGGGGCGCGCGCGGAAGGCCCTCACGCGTCCACCCGCTCGAGCGTCGCCCAGAGGCCGTAGCCGTGCATCGCGAGCACGTGCCGCTCGATCTCCTCGCGGATCCCGGTGGCCACGACCGCGCGGCCGTCCTCGTGCACGCGGAGCATCAGCTCGTCGGCGCGCTCGCGCGTGAAGCCGAAGTAGCTGCGGAACACGTACGAGACGTACGTCATGAGGTTGACGGGGTCGTTCCAGACCACGCAGCTCCACACGGGCGGCGTCGACGCGCGCTCGAGCAGGCTCGTGTCGGACCCCGTGCTCGTGCCGGACCCGGGGTCGGCCGCGGGCGGGTCGGCGGCGCGTCGCCCGGCGGGTGGCAGGAGGCGGACGCGCGCGTCCGCGGCGGTGGTGGTCATCGCGCTCCCCGTGGGTCGTCCCGGTGTGCGACCGGGACACCCATCCTCTCCCGTCGGGCGGGTGGCCGGCGACCTCGTTCGCGTCGCGTCACGCACCTGGCCGCACGAGCCCGCAGTCGTACGCGAGGATCACGGCCTGCACGCGGTCCCGCACCTCCAGCTTCGCGAGCACCCGGCCCACGTGCGTCTTCACCGTCGACTCGGACAGGTACAGCCGTCCCGCGATCTCCTGGTTGGTGAGGCCCTCGGCCAGCGCCGTGAGCACCTCCAGCTCGCGGGCCGTCAGGGGACGCAGGCGCGGATCCGCGGCGCCCTCCCCGGTGCCGGCCGCGCCGCCCGTCGCGGGCATCGTCGGCCCGAGCAGCTCGATCATGCGCCGCGTGACCCGGGGCGAGATGGCGGCGTCTCCGTCGGCGACCGCGCGGATCGCCTCCATCAGGTGCTCGGGCCGCGTGTCCTTCACGAGGAAGCCGCTCGCCCCGGCCCGCAGCCCGGCGAACGCGTACTCGTCGAGGTCGAACGTCGTCAGGACGATCACGCGCGTCGCCGGGTGCCGGGCGACGATCTCGGCGGTGGCCTCTATGCCGTCCATTCCGGGCATGCGCACGTCCATCAGCACGATGTCGGGCGCGAGCTCACCGGTGCGGGCCACGGCGGCGCGACCGTCGGCGGCCTCGCCCACCACCTCGATCCCGGGCTCCGCGTCGAGCACCATGCGGAAGCCCATGCGCACGAGCGCCTGGTCGTCGACGATGAGCACGCGGACGGGGGAGCTGCTGTCGGTCATCGGTCCTCCTGGACGCGGGGGCGGGGGTCGGCAGGGTCGGGGGTCGGGCGCTCGTCGCCGCGACGGACGTCGTGCAGCCCGCTGGGCATGGTGGCGAGCACGCGCCAGCCGCCGCCCTCGCGTCGTCCGGCGGCCGCGGTGCCGCCGTAGACGGCCATGCGCTCCGCGACGCCGAGCAGGCCGCGGCCGCTGCCGGGGACGGGCGGGACGACAGGCCCCGTGAGGTCGTCGTCCGTGACCTCGACGATGATCTCCTCGGGCCGGTGGTCGACCCGCACCTCCACGCGGTCGGCGTTCGGCGCGTACCGGAGCACGTTGGTCAGCGACTCCTGCACGACGCGGAAGACGGCGAGCTGGCGACCCGGGTCGTCGGGCGGAGCGCCCGTGCTGGTGAAGCGCACCGGGAGGCCCGTCGACCGGAACGAGTCGACGAGTGCGGGGAGGTCGGCGTGCCCGGGCTGCGGTGCGCGGAGCGACGGCGGGGCGGCGTCGGCCTCGCCGTGCTCCTCCGCGAGGACGCCCAGCATGCGGCGCATCTCGGAGAGGGAGGTGCGACCCGACTCGGCGACCTCGCGCATCGCCTCGCGCGCCAGCTCCGGTCGGGCGACGGCGCTCGCGGCCGCGCCGTCGGCGAGCGTCACCATGACGGTGATCCCGTGGGCGACGATGTCGTGGATCTCGCGCGCGATGCGCGTCCGCTCCGCCGCCGTGGCCAGCCGCGCCTGCTGGTCGCGCTCGCGGGCGAGCTGCACGGCCAGGTCCTGCAGCGCCTCCACGTAGCGCTTGCGTCCGCCCACGTTCGTGCCGATCAGCGTCGCGATGAGCATCGGGATGAGGCTGAGGATCAGCGTCGACGTGGCGGTGAGGTCGAGCGGACCGGTGCCCACAGTCAGGGGCACGACGGCCCCGGTGATGAGCGCCGCGCCGCCGAGCCCGGTCCACGCGCGCCGCGAGGACCCGTGCACGGCCACCGCGTACAGCGCGAGGGGGATCGCACCGCCGTCGAAGGTGCCGGTGATGAGGCCGCTCGCCGCGGCGCACGCCCCGCTCACGGCCAGCACGGTCACGGGCCTGATGCGCCGGAGCATGAGCGCGGCGCCCGTGAGCAGGGCCAGCAGCACGAGCACGATGCCCGCGGCGGGCAGCCCCGACCTGGTCCCGCTGACGGCGCTGGCGGCGATGGCCGCCCAGGTGTAGAGGAACGCGATGATGCCGTCGACGACCCGGGGGTGCCGCGCCATCCAGCCCCGGAACGCGCCGGGGGGAGTGGGCAGGCGGACGCCGTCGGGCGCGGCGGTGTCCGCCGCGCCCGACGGCGCCCTCCGGTCCCCGTCGATCAGGCGTCCCGCTTCCGGGCGAGCACCAGGGCGGGCACGAGGATCACGGCGACCCACGCGAGCATGACGAGCAGCGCCTGCCAGAACTCCAGCTCGCCGGGGGCCCCGGTGCCGGTGCTGTACAGCCGGTTGCCCGCGCTGAGGGGGAAGTAGGGCTCGAGGTCCGCGACCCAGTCGAGCACGCCGCCGAGCAGCGATCCGACGATGGGGACGACGAGCACGAGGCCGACGAGCGCGCCGATGCCCGCCGCGCCGTTGCGCAGGAGCAGTCCGAAGCCGAAGCCCATCAGGCCGATGAGCACGACGAAGAGCACGCCGCCGAGCGCGGCGAGCAGGAACTCGCCCGACAGCACGTCGATCTCCGCGCCGGCGGCCGCGAAGTAGCCGCGGGCGATCAGGAGCGCGGTGGCGACCGCGATCGCGGTGACGAGGAACGTGACGACCGTGTAGACGATGGCCTTGGCGGCGATGACGCCGAGCCGGCGGGGCGCGGCGCTGAACGACGAGCGGATCATGCCGGTCGAGTACTCGCCGCTGATGACGAGGACCCCGAGGACCCCCGCGACGAGCATCGAGAGGGTCACCCCGGCGAGCCCGACGTTCAGGAGCAGGTCCGTGGCCGGGACGCCCGGCAGGGAGAGCTGGTCCCGGAACTGGTCCACGACGAAGGGAGTGAAGAGCGCGGAGAAGCCGGCGAGGAGGAGGAAGACGAGTGCGAAGCACCAGACGGTGGAGCGCAGCGTCCGCAGCTTGATCCACTCGGAGCGCATGAGGCGGGGGAGCGTGGGCCGGCCCGTGGTCACCGGCGCGGGCGCGTAGGTCGTGCTGGTGGCGGTCATCGTGCGATCTCCTGCTCGGTCGTGCCGACTGCGGCGCTGTGGTACTCGACGTCGCCCTGGGTGAGCGACAGGTACGCGTCCTCGAGGGACGCGGTGACGGGCGTGAGCTCGTGGAGCACGACGCCGGCGGACATCGCCGCGTCGCCGACCTGGGCGGCCGTGAGCCCGGTGATCTCGATCACGTCGCGCTCGACGCTCGTGACGATGACGTCGGGTCGGGCGATCGCCTGGCCGAGCTGGTCGGCGTGCGGGGAGCGGACGCGGACGACCGCGCTCGTGGCGCCGGCGACGACCGCCGCGACGGGCGCGTCGGCGAGCACGCGGCCGCGTCCGAGCACGATGAGGTGGTCGGCCGTCTGCGCCATCTCGCTCATGAGGTGCGAGGAGAGGAGCACGGTGCGGCCCTGGCCGGCGAGGTAGCGGGTGATGTTGCGCACCCACATCACGCCCTCGGGGTCGAGGCCGTTGACGGGCTCGTCGAGGATCAGCGTGCGCGGGTCGCCGAGGAGCGCGACCGCGATGCCGAGCCGCTGCCCCATGCCGAGGGAGAAGCCGCCGACGCGCTTCTTGGCGACGGGCTGCAGGCCCGTCATCTCGATGACCTCGTTGACGCGCGAGCGCGGGATCCCGTGCGTGGCCGCCATCGCGAGCAGGTGGTTGTAGGCGGAGCGGCCCGTGTGCACGGCCTTCGCGTCGAGCAGCGCGCCGACCTCGTGGAGCGGGGCCCGGAGGTCGCGGTAGCGGTGTCCGTTGACGGTCACCGAGCCGGAGGTGGGGCTGTCCAGCCCGACGATCATGCGCATCGTGGTGGACTTGCCCGCGCCGTTCGGACCGAGGAATCCGGTCACCATGCCCGGCTGGACGGTGAAGCTCACGCCGTCGACGGCGGTCTTCGCGCCGTAGCGCTTGGTCAGGTTCTCAGCGACGATCATGCGCGCTGCCTCCTCAGGGTGGTTGTGCGGACCCAGCGCCCGCGGAAGCAACGTTAGGGGCGGGGTCCCGACGGGTGCGTCCTCCCTCCGGGCCCCGCCTGACGCGCCCGGTGGTACCACGGTGCCGGGTCAGGCGGTCCCGACCGCCAGCGCGCCGAGCCGCCGAGCCGCCTCCTCGAGCACGTCGATCCGCTTGCAGAACGCGAACCGCACGAGGGACGCGTGCTCCGCGGCGAGGGGCGCGTGGCAGAAGGCGGACAGCGGCACGCCGACGACGCCGGCCAGCTCCGGGAGGCGCAGGCACAGCTCCCGGGCGTCGGGGAAGCCGAGCGGGGCCGCGTCCGCGACGATGAAGTAGCCGGCCGCGGGCAGGTGGATCCGGAACCCGGCGTTGACGAGCCCCGCCGCGAGGATGTCGCGCTTCCGCCGCAGGTCGTCGGCGATCCCGTCGTAGACCGCGTCGGGGAGCGCGAGGCCGGTCGCGATGGCGGGCTGGAACGGCGCCCCGTTCACGAACGTCAGGAACTGCTTCACCGCGAGGATCGCCGACACGAGCGGGGCCGGTGCCGTCAGCCAGCCGATCTTCCATCCCGTCGTGCGGAACGTCTTGCCGCCGGAGGAGATGGTCACCGTGCGCTCGCGCGCTCCGGGCAGGGTCGCCACGGGGATGTGGGTCGCGTCGAAGACGAGGTGCTCGTAGACCTCGTCGGTGACGATGACGGCGTCGTGCGCGGCGGCGAGCTCCACGACGAGCTCGCGCACCTCGCGGCTGAGCACCGTCCCGGTGGGGTTGTGCGGGTCGTTGAGGAGGATCACGCGGGTGCGGTCCGTGACGGCGGCGCGGAGGTCGTCCAGCCGGGGCTGGAAGTCGGGGGCCCGCAGCGGCACCGCGCGGTGGATCCCGCCGGCCAGGGAGATGAGCGCCCCGTACGCGTCGTAGAACGGCTCGAGCGTGACGACCTCGTCGCCCTCCTCGACGAGCGCGAGCAGCGTCGCCGCGATCGCCTCGGTCGCGCCCGCGGTGACGAGCACCTCCGTGCCCGGATCCACGGCGAGGTCGTAGAAGCGCGCCTGGTGGGCGGCGATCGCCTCCCGCAGCTCGGGCGTGCCCCGACCCGGCGGGTACTGGTTCATGCCGGCCGAGATCGCCGCCCGCGCCGCCTCGAGCACCTCGTGCGGTCCGTCCTCGTCCGGGAATCCCTGACCGAGGTTGATGGCGCCCGTCGACGCGGCCAGCGCGCTCATCTCGGCGAATACGGTGGTGCCGGGGGTCCCGTCCGGCGAGAGCAGCATCGCGCCGCGGGCCGCGCGCACCCATGCGCCGGGAATCGTCATGCGCCCATCATCGCGCGCCTCGGGTCCCTCCACACGGGGCTGCGCCGCCGGGCGCCCGGGAGATGTGGAGCGATGACCTCCCTTCGCTGCCGCCCGGGCTACCTTTCCTGCACCCGCGATGCCGGCGCCGAAGCGCGCCCTTCCACGCGGGATCCGTACGGCCCGGGGGAGACGACCTTGCACGAGCGACCGCGCGTCATGCTGCGACGACGAGGGGGAGCAGGGGTGGTCGGCTCGCTGGTCGTCCTCACCGTGAGCTGGCTTCTCGCCGGATGCGCCGCTGTCCTGGGCCCTGCCCCGATCCCTACCCCCACGATGACGCAGGAGCAGCAGGACGACCAGGCGTTCGAGGACCTACTGTCAGGGTTCCTCGCCCTCCCCTTTCAGGGTGAGTCCGAGAGCGACCTTCGTCCCTTCCTCACCGGAGACGCTCTCAAGGATGAGACGCGCGAGATCGACCAGTATCAAGCGGCACAGCAGACGGTGGTGGGCAAGGACACCTTCTATGGCTTCCGCGTGACGTCCCGCGGGCAAGGCTTCCTGGTCGCTCAAGCATGCCTCGATGTCAGCGGCACCAGGATCGTGGACGCATCGGGTCAGGATGTGACGCCGTCGCGGAGCTCGCTGGTGTCCTTGCAGCTCAAGGCGGTCGATGACGGCGATGACGGGTCATGGCGCATCAGCGATCTCGTCCCGAACGACGAGGTCCGGGCGTGCGGCTGAGGACTGCGATCGTGCTGATGCTCGCCTTCGGCCTCATTATGGTCGGGGCACCTGTCGCCCATGGGGACACGGGCGGGTGCGGACGCCGAGGCCTCGGCGACGCTCCGTGCGTCGGCGGCGAGATCAGTCCAGACGGTGTCACGGTTCGCGGGACGTCAGGAGACGCGCCAGACGCGCGGGGAACGACCACGAAGGCGTCGTCTGGTGGAGGCGAGTCAGCGGAACCATCCACGACGGCTGCCACGAGACCGGTCCTGCCGCATCCGGTGCCGCGGCAGGATCGGCTGGCGGCGGATGTGGATGCGCCGTGCGTACCGGGGAAGGGGACGTGCCTGGATGGGCGGCACGCGTTCTTGCCGCCGGCGAAGGCGCCCGCGAAGCCGTCGGATCCGGCGCCGGCCGCGCCTGCCGCTCCGGGGGTGGGCTTGCAGGATGTGGCGCAGTTCGTGCCGCGGGATGCGTCGATCCGGTCGCAGCCGAACGGGTGGGCGGTCGTGGGTGCTCCGGTGAACCTGTTCACGGACGCGACCGTCCAGGTGGTGGACGGGGTGTTGCTGGGGCGTCCGGCGCAGGTGCGGTTCGTGCCGGTGTCGTTCTCGTGGGATCACGGCAACGGGACGTCGACCACGGTCGAGGGTCCGGGGGCGTCGTGGCGGGAGCTGGGGCAGCAGGACTTCACGTCCACGGACACGAGCCACGTGTATCCGAGCTTGGGCGACCGGCAGGTGACGTTGACGATCGGCTACTCGCCCAGCTACCGGTTCGACGGGGGTGCGTGGCAGCAGATCCCGGGCACCCTCCCGGTGCAGATCGGGCCGGTGACGATCCATGTCCTGCAGGGGTCCACGGTCCTGGTCGGGGGAGCGTGCGGCGCGGTGGACGCCGGACCCGGATGCTGACGCGCGCCACGACGAGGCTCCGATACCGGTCGGATCGGCGTCATAGGGAGTGACGCGCCATCGGGCCATGTCACCGCCGCGTACGCTCGACCCAGCATGCGCGCCGAAGGCGATCACGATCGAGATCAGCCGACACCGCAGTCGGCTCCTGGGCGGCGCGCTATCAGGGCAGCCATAGATAACGCTCAGACTCGCCCTGGATGCTGGCACCACCTGAGAGGAGCACCACCGATGACGGACAGAAGCCACGGCGAAGACGAGCACGAGGGCGGCCGCGAGGTCGACGGCCGATCCGACGGCTCCTCGACCGGCGCTCCGTCGTCCACCCCCTCCCCAGGTTCCGACGGAGGATCCGCCTGGCCCGCACCCGCCGGTCCCGCGGCCGCCTCCCACCCCGCGCCCACGAGCGCGGATCAGCGCGACACCCTCGCCTACGGGACGCCGTCGGCGACGGACCATGCGGCGACCGCTCCCGGTGCCCCCGCCGCCGCATCCGATGTCCCGCAGTCGGAGGCCGGAACCACCACCGCTCCTGCCAAGAAGAAGCCGAACAAGGCGCTGCCCCTCGTCGCGATGCTGGCCGTCGGCGCCCTCATCGGCGGTGCAGCGGGCGGGCTCACCACGTGGGCCATCGCGCACGACGACGCCTCGACGGAGTCGGTCAGCCAGTCGCCCGCCAACATCACGGTCAACGACCCGGATAACGCGACGCCCATCACCGCCGTCGCCGCGAAGGTGTCGGGCTCGGTCGTCACCATCGACGTGGCGGGCGCGCAGGCGGGCGGCACGGGCTCGGGCGTCATCCTCTCGAGCGACGGCTACGTCCTCACCAACACGCACGTGGTGACGCTCGACGGCCAGACCGGCGATGCCACCATCCAGGTGAAGACCGCGGACGGCGCGCTCTACACGGCGAAGCTCGTCGGCACGGATCCCGTCGTGGACCTCGCCGTCATCAAGCTGGACGATGCCAGCGGCCTCACGCCCATCGAGTTCGCCGACTCGTCCAAGCTCAACGTCGGCGACACGGCGATCGCCATCGGCGCGCCCCTCGGCCTCTCCGGCACCGTCACCGACGGCATCGTGAGCGCCCTCGACCGCAGCATCCAGGTCGCCTCCTCTGCGGCGCCGGAGACGCCGGGCGACGGCAGCCAGAGCGACGAGACGCCGTTCAACTTCTGGCCGTTCGGCAACGAGGGCCAGGGCGGATTCGGCGGGCAGGGCGGCCAGGGCGGTTCCGGCGCGCAGGGCCAGGCCGCCGCGACGATCAACCTGGCGGTCATCCAGACGGACGCGGCCATCAACCCCGGCAACTCGGGTGGTGCGCTCCTCGACGGCGACGGCAAGCTCATCGGCGTGAACGTCGCCATCGCGAACGCGGGCGGCACCAGCTCCACCGCGGGCAGCATCGGCGTCGGCTTCGCCATCCCGTCCAACCTGGCCAAGCGCGTGGGCGAGGAGATCATCCAGAACGGCAGCGCTTCCCACGGGCTCCTCGGCGCGAGCGTCCGCGACGTGGCCACCGGCGACTCCTCGACCCCGGTCGGGGGCGCGTTCATCGCCGAGGTGCAGAGCGGTGGCGCGGCGGCCGCCGCCGGCTTGCGGCAGGGCGACATCGTGACCGCGTTCGGGAGCATCCCGATCAGCAAGGCGAGCGACCTCACGGCGCAGGTGCGCGCGCTCGCGGGCGGCAGCGAGGTCGAGCTGACCGTGATCCGCGGCGGGCAGAAGCAGCAGGTCGACGTGAAGCTCGGGACGCTGCAGCAGTAGCGGAGCATGTCATGGAGGGCGGATCGGCGGATGCCGGTCCGCCCTCGTCGTCTGCCACCGGCAGGCGACGGACGGGGAGGCTGGTAAACTCCTGCGAGGCTCGGCCCTCGACTGGCCCCGGCCGCACCTCCCTCAAGAGATCGGCTCAGATGGCGCACCACCCGCGACGAGACCCCGTCGCCGGCAGCCCCGGCGATCTCCCCGCCGTCTCGTACGTCATGCCGATCCTCAACGAGGCGGCCCACGTCCGTTCCGCGGTCGACAGCATGATGCAGCAGGACTACGCCGGCGACTTCGAGGTCGTCCTCGCCCTTGGCCCGAGCACCGACGGCACGACCGAGGTCGTCCGCGAGATGGCGCGGGCGGATCCGCGCATCACGAGCGTCGACAACCCCACGGGCTCCACCCCCGGCGGCCTCAACGCCGCCATCCGCGCCACACGCCACCCCATCGTCATCCGCGTCGACGCGCATTCGCTTCTGCCGCACGACTACACGCGGATCGCCGTGGAGACCCTGCAGGCCACGGGGGCGGACAACGTCGGCGGCCTGATGTCGGCAGAGGGACGCACGCCGTTCGAGAAGGCCGTCGCCCGTGCCTACGGTGCCCGGGTCGGGCTCGGCGGCACCGCGCACCACGTGGGCGGCAAGGAGGGGCCGGCGGAGACCGCGTACCTCGGCGCGTTCCGGCGCGAGCGGCTCGTGGAGGTCGGCCTCTTCGACGAGGGCGTGCGCCGCGGCCAGGACTGGGAGCTCAACCGGCGGCTCCGGCAGAGCGGCGGCCTCGTGTGGTTCACGCCGCGGATGAAGGTGACCTACCGTCCGCGCTCCACCTTCCGCTCGCTCATCCGCCAGTTCTTCGCCACCGGCCTCTGGCGCGGGGAGCTCGCGCGTCGCTACACGCGACAGAACTCCGTCCGGTACTTCGTGCCGCCGGTCGCCGTCGCCGGGGTCGCCGCGGGTCTCGCGCTCGGCACCGCCGGTCTCGTCGGCGCCGCGCTCGGGATGCCGGGGCTGCGCCGCCTGGTCGGCGCGTTCGTCGTGCCGGGCGTCTACGCCGGGTTCGTGCTGGTGAGCACCGTGGCGGTCGCCTCCCGCGACGGGGCCGCGACGGTGCTGCGCTTCGCGGCGGTCCTGCCGTCCATCCACTTCAGCTGGGGCACCGGCTTCGTCCTCGGCTTCCTCGAGCTCACCGACGACCTCGACGGGCACACGGGCCGATGACCACCGCTCCCGGCACCGGCGACCGCGGCCTGCCCTCCTCCATCGCGGAGCTGCGGCAGGTCACGCAGCCTCCCGAGGTCCGCCTGCGGGCGAACGCCGAGCACTGGACGGCGCACCTCTACCTCCGCGACCTCTCGCCGTACCTCACCTGGCTGCTGCTGCGGACGAGGATCAGCGCGAACGGCGTCACCGTCGTCATGATCCTCACCGGGTGGGCCGCCGCCGCCGCGCTCCTCATCCCCGGCATCGGCGGTGCGGCGCTCGCGCTCGTGCTCGGGCAGCTGCAGATGCTGGTGGACTGCTGCGACGGCGAGGTGGCGCGCTGGCGGCGCACGTCGTCGCCGGTCGGGCACTTCCTCGACGCCGTGGGGCACTACTCCACCGAGACGCTCATCGCGCTCGCCCTCGGGATCCGCGCGGCCGCCTACCCGTTCGAGGCGCCGGGCGACCTGCCGTGGACGACCCTCGCCTTCGCGCTGGCGCTCGTGATCGTGCTCAACAAGGCCCTCAACGACATGGTCCGCGTGGCCCGCGCGTCGGCCGACCTGCCGAAGGCCCCCGTCAGCGCGGGCACGGTCGCGTCGCAGCACTCCCTCGTCGCGGTGGCCAGGCGGGCCGTGCGCTTCCTGCCCTTCCACCGCATGTTCCACTCGGTGGAGCTCACGATCGTCGTCTTCGCCGTCGCCATCGTGGGGCTGGTGGCCGGTCAGCCGGTCACCGACCGCGTCCTGCTCGTCGCGCTCGTGCCCCTGGCGGTCCTCGCCCTCGTCGGGCACTTCGTCATGATCGTCACGTCCCGTCGACTGACCTCCGCGTGACGGCGAGCCTCCCGCGCGTCGGCGTGGTCATCCTGAGCCAGGGCCGGCGGCCGGAGGGTCTCGCCGCGGCGATCGCGTCGGTGCTCCGGCAGGAGCGCGTGACGACGGACGTCGTCGTGGTCGGCAACGGCTGGGATCCCGTCGGCCTGCCCGACGGGATCCACGGACTGCACCTGCCGGAGAACCTGGGCATCCCCGCGGGACGCAACGCCGGTGTGCCGCTCGTGGTCGGTGAGACGCTGTTCTTCCTCGACGACGACGAGACCGTCCCGAGTGCGGCCTTCCTCGCGGACTGCCTGGCGCTGATGCGCGGTACGGCCGACGTGGCGCTCGTCCAGCCGCGCATCGTCGACCCGACCGGCGCCGCCACGCCGCGACGCTGGATCCCGCGCATCCGCAAGGGCGACCCCGCGCGCTCGAGCGCGGTCATGTCCGTGCTGGAGGGCGCCGTCGTGGTCCGCCGGGACGCGTTCGAAGCAGCGGGCGGATGGGCGGGAGAGTTCTTCTACGCCCACGAGGGGATCGAGCTGGCCTGGCGGATCTGGGACCAGGGGATGCGCGCCTGGTACGCGGGCGACCTCGTCGCGCACCACCCCGCCGTCGCCCCCACCCGCCACGCGGAGTACCACCGCCTCACCGCGCGCAACCGCGTCTGGCTCGCCCGGCGCAACCTGCCGCTGCCGCTCGTCCCCGTCTACGTCGGGTCGTGGACCGCCGTGCAGCTGATCCGCAGCGCCAGGAACCGCGACGGCCTCGGCACCTGGCTGCGCGGCTGGCGCGAGGGCTGGACGACCGCGCCCGGGCCGCGCCGTCCGATGTCGTGGAGCACCGTCGTCCGCATGGCGCGCGCGGGCAGGCCGCCCGTCATCTGATCGTGATCCCGCGCCGCCCGGTCACGATCGCACACCGTTCCGCGCCCCCGGCCGGGGCTGGTCCGGAGGTGCCCGGAGGGCTGGCTACGGTGGATGCATGGGTCTCCTGAACGACGCTCGCCTCGGCGTGCGCGCTGTCCGCTCGCTGGTCCATCAGCGCCGAGCGCGGGGGATCCTGCAGCGCAAGCTCGCGCTCCGCGCCCCGTCGCCGCAGGGCGAGTACCGCGTCGCCGTGTACTTCGCCGACTCGGCCGTGAACATGTACCAGATCCGGCAGTGGTACCGGCCGCTCGTCGAGCTGGCGCGCACGCATCCCGTGGTCATCCTGAGCCGCCACCCGAGCGGGGCCAACGCGCTCCTCGACGAGAGCCCGCTGCCCGTGGAGTACGTGCGCCGCGTGGCGGACCTCGAGCGGGTCATCGCGGAGCAGGACATCCGCGTCGTGCTCTACGTCAACCAGAACACCCGCAACTTCCAGATGATGCGGTACGGGCGCCGCTGGCACGTCTTCGTCAACCACGGCGAGTCCGACAAGATGTACATGACCACCAACCAGTTCAAGGCCTACGACTACAGCCTCATCGCCGGCGACGCCGCCCGCGCCCGGCTCGGCAAGGTCCTCTGGGACTACGACCTCGACCGCCGCGCGATCCCGATCGGGCGCCCGCAGGCCGACCACTACTCCGGCGCGCTGCCGTACACGCCCGACGACCGCACCGTCGTGCTGTACGCCCCCACCTGGGAGGGCGACCGCGCCGCCGCCGCGTACGGGTCCATCGCCTCGCACGGGGTGCCGCTGGTCCGCGACCTGATCGCGACCGGCCGGCATCGCGTGGTCTACCGCCCGCACCCGCGCTCCGGCGTCGTCGATCCCGAGTACGCGCGCGCGAACCGCGAGATCGCGGCGATGCTCGAGCGGGCGAACGCGCAGGATCCGTCCGCGCAGCACGTCGTCGACCGCTCGCGGGAGCTCGCCTGGCAGCTCTCCGCCGCCGACCTCGCCATCGTCGACATCTCCGCGATGGTCTACGACCGTCTTGCTGCCGGACGGCCGCTCATGGTGACGCGGCCCGTGCGCCCCGAGGCGCAGATCGACACGGACGGCTACCTCTCCGACTGCGAGTGGCTGACCGCGGAGGACGCGCAGGACATCGTGACGCGCCTGGACGCGCTGCAGCACGACGCGGCAGCGGACCGACGCCTCGCGGCGTGGGTCCACCACTACTTCGGCGACACCTCGCCGGGAGCGGCGACCGCGCGCTTCCATGGCGCTATCGACCACCTCATGGCGGAGTGGGACCGCCACGCGGCGCTCCACGCCCGGGACGCAGCTGCGGCCCTGACGTCCGACGAACCGGTCGACGACGAGGACGAGGAGTCCTGAGGCAGGACGTCTCGCCTGCTGCCCGCAGCGCCGGCGGGACGATCAGCCCTTGGCGGCCTTCTTCTCCGCGACGCGGATGACCCGGGGCTTCTTCTCGGGCACCGCGAGCTCCTCGGGGAAGCCGGCGGGAGCGGGCCCGAAGGCCTGGCGGGAGCTGGCCACGATCTTGGTGCCGAGCATCCGGTTCCCGGCGCCGCCGATGACGGCGCCGATGCCGAACGGCACGGCACGGCCGATGGCGCTCGCGCTCTGGTTCACCACGAAGCGCTTGATGAACGCGCGCTTGATCCGGTCGGCGATGGGCCCGATGGCGAACGACGGCAGACCCGACGTGATGGCGCGGCCCCAGTTGGCGTTCCGATCGACGGGTTGGCCGGAGAACTGGCCCGTGAACTGCTGGATGACCTGCGCGCCTGGCGCCCCGAGCATCATCGTCATGACGAGGGCGCGTGCCCGGGCGGGATCCTCGACGGAGATGCCGTGCACCTCGGTGATGGACTGCGCGAACAGCGCGCTCGCCTCGAGGAAGCCGGCCGTCTCCACGCCCGTGAGCGCGAGGGACACGCCCGTGCCGACCCCGGGGATGACCGCGCTGGCGCCGACGGCAGCCCCGCCCGCGGTGACGGCGGCGAGGAAGCGCTTCTCGAGGATCGTGATGATGCGGTCCGGCGAGGCCTCCGGGTGGCGCGCGCGGATCGAGCGGATGTGGGCGAGCACGACCGGGCGCTGCACGGACAGGAGACGATCGATGCCGGTGGCCACGGTCGGGTCGAGCTCGGAGGCGTCCTTCATGCTCCGAGCCTACGCGTGGCGGCTGTGCCGTTCGTCCCCACGTCGTCCATCGGATGGCCGAGCGTCCCGCTTCATGTCCGGTGAGGGGCGGGCACATGCGCATGGGTCTTCGGCGCTCTGGTCATTCCTCCATGTGGCGGATAAGCATGTGCCATGGTCACCACCGTCTCCGACGCCGCCGCCGAGTTCGGCTCCCGAGTGCGCGAGCAGCGCCAGCGCATCGGCATCAGCCAGGAGACGCTCGCGGAGCTCTCCGGCATCCACTGGACCGCGCTCGGCAAGATCGAGCGCGGGCAGCGGAACCCCAGCCTCCGCAACATCATCAAGATCGCGAGCGGTCTCGACGTGGACGCGGGCCTGCTCGTGACGGGCCTCACGGCCGACATGCTGCCGAAGGACGACGGGGACTCCCCGGCCGACCTGATCCGCCTGGAGCGCGAGCGCGACCGCCGCGGAACCACACCCGTCAGAAGCTGACCCGCCACAGGTACTCGCCTCCGTCCGGGCGGAACCACCGCACCAGGAGGATGGTGTCGAGCGCGAGGTCGTCCCCGCGGATGGTGGTGGACAGGCGCTCTCCGGGCCGGACGGTGACGGGCGCCCGCGACAGCATGGTGCCCGAGCCGAGCAGGTGCAGCGAGATGGCGTGCAGCACCTCGTCGCCGACGTTGACCAGGGCGAAGCGCGGCCGCTCCAGGGTGCGGTCGAAGTGCCATGGCACGCGGTACGCGGGCTCGGGATCAGGGCGGTCGGGCAGGGGCGGGACGGGTCGGAGCATGCGTGCACGGTAGGTGCGGCGTGCGACGTGCGGGGTCGCGGGCCTGTGGAAGGGCGGTGCTGGGGAGGAGGGGAGCTCTTGCCGCTGGGTCGCCGGGCTACCTCGGCGGGTTGTGGTCGGCGTTGTAGGCGTCCAGCACCTCGTCGATGGGACCGTCGAGCACGAGGGACCCCTTGTCGAGGTACAGGCCGCGCGAGCAGAAGCGGCGGAGGTCGCGCTCGTTGTGGGAGACGAAGAAGAGCGTGCGCCCCTCCGCGAGCATCTGCTCGATCCGGTGGTAGCACTTCTCCCGGAACGCGCGGTCGCCGACGGCGAGCACCTCGTCCACGAGGAGGACCGGCTCGTCGAGCCGCGAGATCACCGCGAACGCGATGCGCACCTTCATCCCGCTCGAGAGGTGCTTGTACGGGGTGTCGACGAAGTCGGGGATCTCGGCGAAGTCGATGATCTCGTCGAAGCGCGCGTCGATCTCGGACTTCGACATGCCGTGGAGGCCCGCGGTGAGGTAGATGTTGTCGCGCACCGTCAGGTCGTTGACGAAGCCGCCCGTGATCTCGATGAGCGGCGCGACCCCCGCGTGGACCCCGATCGACCCCTCATCGGCGATGAGCACCTCGGCGACGAGCTTCAGGAGCGTCGACTTGCCCTGTCCGTTGCGGCCGACCACGCCGATCGCCTCGCCCTCGCGCACCTCGAAGGACACGTGGCGCAGGGCCCAGAACTCGCCGGGGCGCGCGCGGCGCGCGGATCCGGCGAAGAGGTCCTTGAAGCTCCTCCGCGCCTTGCGGTTGCGGCGGAAGCGGATGCCGGCGTCCTCGACGGCGAGGACCGTGCGTCCGGTCGGCTCCTGCGGGGATGCGCCCATCAGATCTCCTTCAGCACGGCGGGCAGCGAGCGGCGGAAGACGAGCGCGCCGACGAGGACCAGCACCGCCGAGATGGCCGCGCTCACGCCGACCGCGTACCAGTCGAGCTCCCCGGGGAAGAAGGCCGCGCGATACAGGCCGAAGACGCCGGTCAGGGGGTTGAGCGCCGCCCAGGGGTGGAGATCGGCCGGGAGGTCGCGTGACGAGTACACGATGGGGGAGGCGTAGAAGAGGAACCGCAGCACGAGCTTCACGGCGCGCTCGAGGTCGCGGAAGAAGACCACGAGCGGCGAGATGATCAGGCCGATCCCGAGGAGCAGCGCCGCCTGGATGAGCACGGCCAGCGGGAAGAGCAGCACGTGCACGTCGAGGCGCGCCCCCGCGACGATCGCGAAGACCGCCAGCACGGGGAGGCTCGCGACGAACTCGAACCCCTTCGCGAGCACCAGGCGCAGCACCCAGATGGTGCGGGGGATCCGCGTCGAGCGCACGAGCTTCGCCTGCGAGCTGAAGGCCCTGGTGAAGTCGCTCGTCGCGCCCGTGAACCACATCCACGGCAGGAGCGCCGCCAGGAGGAAGACGATGTACGGCTCCTCGCCGACGTCGCGCTGGAACACGACCGTGAAGACGAACCAGTAGATGCCCGACATGACGAGCGGGTCGAGGATCGACCAGAACCAGCCGAGCGCGCTCGTCGAGTAGCGGACCTTGAGGTCGCGCGTCGTGAGGAGCCAGAGCGAGCGGCGGTAGCGCGCGGCGGGGGTGCGGGACGCGCGACCGGGGCGGGCGGCATCGGGCACGGCGGGGATCCTCTGCATCAGCATCCCCGAGGCGGTCTAGACGAAGAGGTTGGCCCTCTCGAGGTCCTCCGCGAAGTCGACCTCGACCGCGTACAGGTCGGAGATGTCTACCGGTTCGACGAGCAGGGAGTCCTGCTCGATCGCCAACTCTATTCCACGCTCGAAGTAGTCCTGGTCGGCGACGCGGGCGAGCTGGCGGATGAGGACCGGCTTGTCGGCGCGCGACACGTAGTTGATCCCGACCGCCTCGCCGAGGCCGCCCTTGACCGTCTTGGACAGCTCGCGGATGTAGCCCTCGGGGGTCGTCGTGTACTTGACCTCCTCGTCGGACACGCGGGAGGTGTTGACGGTGACGAAGGACTGGTCGCGCGCGATCATCGCCGCGGCACGGCGCAGGATCATCGGGTCGAAGACGACGTCGCCGTTCATCCAGAGGACGCCGCCGGGGCCGGAGGCGCGGAGGGCGCGGAGCAGGCTCTTCGACGTGTTCGTCTGGTCGTACTGCTCGTTGTAGATGTAGTCGGCGTCCGGGAAGGCGTCGATGATGTGGTCGAGCTTGTAGCCCACGACGATGCTGACCTTGGCGTCGTCGCCGAGGCCGAAGCGGATGTTGTCGAACTGCTGGCCCATGATGGTGCGGCCGTCGCTCAGCTCGGTGAGGGGCTTGGGGAGGCTGCGTCCGAGACGGCTGCCCATGCCTGCCGCCAGGATGACTACCTGCGTGGTCATGTGTTCTCCGTTCGATGCGGGGTGTCGAGTGCGACCGGGATCCCTCGGGCGTCGAGGGTTCGCCGGGACTTCACCCGCGGGTTTCCTGTTCGACACTCCGTCATGCCTCCTCCATCGTAGGCCGCAGGCGGGGAAATAGGCGGGATGAGGCGCGGGGTCGTGTCCCTTTCGTGATGTGGACACGCCCCGGCGGGGATGCCGTCGGTTCCGCCGGGGCCGCCGGCGCGGGCTCTGGCGGGGACCTCCGAGGACGGCGCGCCGGGCACGGAGGACCGCCTTGCTAACGTGGGGCTGTGACCGACGCCCCCGACGAGACGACCTCCTACGACGCCACGTCCGACACCGCTGCGGAGCCCCGGGATCACGCAGATCGCTCTCCGTCCGAGCCGGCGGACGGGCCGACGTCGACGTCGGGCGCCGCTGCGACCGACGCCCCGCCGGCCCCCGCCGCGGTGCCCCGTCCGCCGCGTCCCGGCCAGC
>NZ_QWGT01000024.1 GCF_003576405.1 Clavibacter lycopersici | reverse complement strand
CGGGGCTGGCCGAGGCGGCGGGCGTCGGCATGGGCCGCATCGGCGCGCCGCGCACGCAGACCGTCACGCGGGCCTCGGCCGCCGCCACGCCGCCCATCGACTGGGCCTGATCAGCAGCTCGGCTACCCACCGACCCGCGTCCCTGCCGTGTCGGGGGCCGCTGGCACACTGCACGCATGGATCCCGTCATCGCCCTGCTCGTCGGCCTCGTCATCGGCCTGGCCGTGGGCGCGGTGGTCGGGCTCGCCGTGTCGCGCGCCCGATCCGGGGTGGATGCACCGGGCAGCGCGGGCGAGGCCGCCCGGCTCGCCGCCGCGGAGGCCACGGTCATGGCGCTGCGCGAGCAGCTGGATCGCACGGAGCGGCTCGCCGAGGAGCAGGTCGCGCAGACCACCGCGCAGTACGCGGAGCGCGCCCAGACGCAGGACGCGCTGCACCGCGAGCGGCTCGACGCGCAGGAGTCCCACCTCCGCGAGCAGATCGGCCAGCAGGAGGACCGCATAGCGGAGCTGCAGACCCGGCTGCGCGAGATCCAGCGCGCCGAGGTCGCCCGCACCGAGGAGGACGGCCGCGTGCTCACCGCGCTCAGCCCCGTCGCCGAGAGCCTCAAGCAGGTGCAGGCGAAGGTGCACGAGCTGGAGGAGCAGCGCCGCCAGCAGCATGGCGAGCTGAGCGAGCAGCTGCGCAGCGCCACCGAGGCGGAGGAGCGGCTCCGCGCCACGGCCGAGACGCTCGCGTCGGCGCTCCGCTCGAACAGCACGCGCGGGGTTTGGGGCGAGACGCAGCTGCGGAGCGTCGTGGAGGCGGCCGGCCTCATCCACCGGGTCGACTTCGACGTGCAGACCTCCGTCTCCACGGCGCAGGGCATCGGCCGGCCCGACATGGTCGTGCACCTGCCCGGCGGCAAGAACATCGCGGTGGATGCGAAGGCGCCCTTCACCGCGTACCTCGAGGCGAGCGCCATCCCCGCCTCCGCCACCGGGCCCGAGGGCGCCCGCCGCGACGCGCTCATGAAGCAGCACGTGCAGGCGGTGCGCGACCACATCACGGCGCTCGGAAGCCGCGCCTACTGGGAGGGGCTCGACGCGAGCCCCGAGATGGTCATCGCGTTCATCCCGAGCGAGTCGCTCGTGTCGTCGGCGCTGGAGGCGGATCCGAGCATCATGGAGTTCGCGTTCTCCCGCCGGGTGGCCCTCTCCTCCCCCGTCACGCTGTGGTCGGTGCTCAAGACCGTGGCGTTCAGCTGGCAGCAGGAGGTGCTCACGGAGGACGCGAAGCAGCTCTTCGACCTCAGCCGCGAGCTGCACGCGCGCCTCGCCACGAGCGGCGAGCACATCGCCAAGCTCGGCCGCTCGCTCACGGGCGCGGTGGGCGACTACAACCGCGTCGTCGGATCCCTGGAGCGACAGGTCCTCCCCACCGCGCGCCGCCTGAGCAGGCTCGACGAGTCGAAGGTCATCGGCACGCTCGAGCCGCTCGAGGCGACCACCCGCGAGCTCACGGCGGACGAGTTCACGCGTCCGGCCGCCCCGGTCGCGGACACCCCCGCTCGGTAGAGTGGCGAGCACGCGGGGCCCGGCCGCGGGGCTCACGCTCCCACCGGCCGACGAGGATCCCGCGACAGCCGCACGGCGTCGCCGTGGATCCGCCGAAGGAGATGCACCATGCCCGTAGCAACCCCCGAGCAGTACGCCGAGATGCTGGATCGCGCCAAGGCCGGCGGATTCGCCTACCCGGCGGTCAACGTCTCGTCGTCGCAGACGATCAACGCGGTCCTCCAGGGGCTCACCGACGCCGGATCCGACGGCATCATCCAGGTCACCACGGGCGGCGCCGACTACTTCTCCGGCCACACCGTGAAGAACCGCGCGGCCGGCGCGCTCGCGTTCGCGCGCTTCGCCACCGAGGTCGCCAAGAACTACCCCATCACGGTCGCGCTGCACACCGACCACTGCCCGAAGGACGCCCTCGACGGCTTCGTCCTCCCCATGATCGAGGCCAGCGAGGAGCAGGTCCGCGCGGGCGGCAACCCCATCTTCCAGTCGCACATGTGGGACGGCTCGGCCATCCCGTTGAACGAGAACCTGGACATCGCGACGGACCTGCTCCCCCGCATGAAGGCGATCAACGCGATCCTCGAGGTCGAGATCGGCGTCGTCGGCGGCGAGGAGGACGGCGTCAGCCACGACACCGGCTCGCACCTCTACACGACCCTCGAGGACGCGATCTCCACGGTCGAGGCGCTCGGCCTCGGCGACAAGGGCCGCTACATGGCCGCGCTCACCTTCGGCAACGTGCACGGCGTGTACAAGCCCGGCGGCGTGCAGCTGCGCCCGTCGCTGCTCAAGGAGATCCAGGACGGCATCCAGGCGAAGTACGGCACGAGCGAGAAGCCGTTCGACCTCGTCTTCCACGGCGGATCCGGCTCCTCCGACGACGAGATCGCGGAGGCCGTGCGCAACGGCGTCGTGAAGATGAACATCGACACCGACACGCAGTACGCGTTCAGCCGCTCGATCGCCGACACGGTGCTCCGCAACTACGACGGCTTCCTCAAGGTCGACGGCGAGGTCGGGAACAAGAAGACGTACGACCCCCGCGCCTGGGGCAAGACGGCCGAGTCCGCGATGGCCGCCCGCGTCGTCGAGGCCACGCGCCAGCTCGGCTCGCACGGGAAGTCGCAGAGCTAGCAGCTCACAGCACGCGAACGACGGCGGGGCCGGTCCACCAGGACCGGCCCCGCCGTCGTGCGTCAGATGCCGCGCGTCATGGCCCGCGGCTCGACATGATCTGCTGGAACGCGGGATCCGCGACGATCAGCGTCAGCACGAGGATGCTCGTGATCACGGTCGCGACCACCGCGCCCGCGAGCGGCACCCAGAAGGCCACGCGCTTGCGCTTCACGAGCTCGAGCGAGATCCACGCGGCGAGCACGAAGACGACGATGTTCACGACGTTCACCGCGATGCCGATGACCGAGGTCTGCGGCGTCACCTCGTAGGTGCCGCCGCCGAACAGCGCGTACGACTGGTTGATGGCCCGCGACGGATCCGCGTTCGCGCCGATGCTGCCGACGACGTTCACGAGCCCCGCGGCGAGCAGGCCGACCGTGATGGCGGCGTCGAAGCGGCGCGGCGCCCGGCGCGGCTCCTGCCCGGCGAGGTAGGCGGGGCGCTCCGGTGGGATGCCGGGGGCGGCGGTTCCGGCGGACGGCGTGGACGCGGAGTCGGCCGCGCGACGCGTCCCCCTGCGCTCGACCGCGGCGGCCTTCTCCGCGGCACGGCGGGCGTCCGCCGCGGCCTTCTCGGAATCGCGTCGCTCCGCCTGCTGGCGCTCGCGCGCCACCCTGCGCTCCTCGGCCATCTGCTCGGCGAGGGTCTGCGGCGCGGCGGACTTGCCGGCCTTCTTACCGGAGCGGCTGGCGGACGCCGGGGCGTCGCGCTCGGCCTGGGCACGGCGGTACTCGGCGGCCTCCGCGACGATCCGCGCGTCCGCCCCGGACAGCTCCGACGACCCGCCGACGTCCGACGAGGACGGCGACGCGTACTCGCCGTACCGGGGTGCCGGGCGACCGGGACGGCGCGGGCCGTCGTCGTCGCTCACGCGCGGGTGCGCCCGCCGATGGCGCGGGAGTCCGTGTTGCCGGACTGGTCCTTGCGCAGCTCCTTGGGGAGCGAGAAGACGAGGTCCTCCTCGGCCGTGACGACAGCGGTGACGTCGCCGTAGCCGGCGTCGGCCAGGTCGTCGAGCAGCTCCTGCACGAGGACCTCGGGCACGGACGCGCCGCTCGTGACGCCGACCGTCTGCACGCCGTCGAGCCACTCCTGCTTGACCTCGGACGCGTAGTCGACCCGGTAGGACGCCTTGGCGCCGTACTCGAGCGCGACCTCGACGAGTCGCACGGAGTTGGAGCTGTTCGCGGATCCGATGACGATGACGAGGTCGGCGTCGACCGCGACCTTCTTGATGGCGACCTGGCGGTTCTGCGTGGCGTAGCAGATGTCGTCGCTCGGCGGGTCCTGCAGGTTGGGGAAGCGGGCGCGGAGGCGGCGGACCGTCTCCATCGTCTCGTCGACGGAGAGCGTGGTCTGCGACAGCCACACGAGGTTGTCGGGGTCCTTCACCTCGATCACGTCGGCGTGCTCCGGGGAGTTCACGACGATGGTCTGCTCGGGCGCCTCGCCCGCGGTGCCCTCGACCTCCTCGTGGCCCTCGTGGCCGATGAGGAGGATCTGCATGTCGGCCTTGGCGAAGCGCACGGCCTCGCGGTGCACCTTCGTGACGAGGGGGCAGGTCGCGTCGATGGCCTGGAGCCCGCGGTCGGCCGCGCCCTGGACGACGGCCGGCGAGACGCCGTGCGCGCTGAAGACGACGTGGGCGCCCTCGGGGACCTCGTCGACCTCCTCCACGAACACCGCGCCCATGCGCTCGAGCGTCGAGACGACGTGCACGTTGTGGACGATCTGCTTCCGCACGTAGACGGGGGCGCCGTACCGCTCGAGGGCCTTCTCGACGGCCACGACGGCGCGGTCGACGCCGGCGCAGTAGCCGCGGGGGGCGGCGAGCAGGACCTTCTTGGGTCCGGCCACCGGGTTATCCTTGAGCCTGTTGCGGACGCCGGGCATCCGCGGCATCGACAGGCTGACGACGGGTGCTCCCACGAGTCGCTGGTCAGTGGTCGCTGTAGTCACAGTCCCGAGTCTAAGCGCCCGTGCTGGGCGACGAGTGGGGGAGCCATGAGCGAGACGCGCACCGTGTCCATGCCGGCGGCGGATGCCCCGACGCTCGACGCGCCGTGGCCCGTCTCCGTGCTCTCCGGCAAGATCAAGGGCTGGATCGACCGGCTCGGCACCGCGTGGGTCGAGGGCGAGATCACCCAGTGGGGCGGATCCGGCGGCAACGTCTACGGCAAGCTCAAGGACCTCGACGTCGACGCCACCATCAGCTTCACCGTGTGGTCCTCGGTGCGCGCGAAGATCCCGGCGGATCTCGGCCAGGGCGCCCGCGTCGTCGCGCTCGTGAAGCCCAACTACTGGGTCAAGGGCGGCACGCTCACGATGCAGGTGCTGGAGATGCGGCACGTGGGCCTCGGCGACCTGCTCGAGCGGCTCGAGCGGCTGCGCCAGACGCTGCGCGCCGAGGGCCTGTTCGACGCCGACCGCAAGCGGCGCCTGCCGTTCCTCCCCGGCTGCATCGGACTCATCACGGGCAAGGACTCGGACGCCGAGAAGGACGTCCTCCGCAACGCGCAGCTGCGCTGGCCGAGCGTGCGCTTCCGCGTCGTGCACACCGCGGTGCAGGGCGACCGCGCCGCAGGCGAGGTCACGCGCGCCATCGGGGTGCTCGACGAGGATCCCGAGGTCGACGTCATCGTCATCGCGCGCGGCGGCGGCGACTTCCAGAACCTGCTCGTCTTCAGCGACGAGAAGCTCGTGCGCACCGCGGCCGCGTGCCGCACCCCGCTCGTCAGCGCGATCGGGCACGAGGCCGACCGGCCGCTGCTCGACGACGTCGCCGACCTCCGTGCATCCACCCCCACCGACGCCGCCAAGCGCGTCGTGCCGGACGTCTCCGAGGAGCTGTCGCGCGTGCAGCAGGCGCGCGCCCGCATCGGCATGCGGCTCACCTCGCAGGTGCGCGGCGAGATCGACCGCATCGAGCAGCTCCGGTCGCGGCCCGTCCTCACGAGCACGTCGTGGATCGTCGACTCGCGCGCCGAGGAGCTCGGCCGCTACATCCAGCGCTCCGCGGAGCTCGCCGGCCGCGTCGTCGAGCGCGGGATGCAGCAGACGAGCGAGCTCTCCCGGCAGCTGCGCACGCTCTCCCCGCAGCACGTCCTCGACCGCGGCTACGCCATCGTGCAGACGGCCGACGGATCCGCCCTCCGCGCCCCCGCGGACGCCCCCGACGGCACCGGCCTCGTGCTGCGGCTCGCGGCCGGCGCGCTCGGCGCCACCTCCACCGGCCCCACCGACGACATCCCGTCGTCGGCCGCGCGGCTGCCCGCCTCCCCCGCCCCGGACGCCCGGTCAGCGTCCGGCACCGGAAGCTAGGATCTCCCCCATGCCCACCAGCCCCGCCGACACCGGCGCACGCCTGCCCGACGTCTCCGAGCTCAGCTACGAGGAGGCGCGCGACGCCCTGGTGCGCGTCGTGAACGACCTCGAGCAGGGCACGTCCACGCTCGAGGAGTCGATCGCCCTGTGGGAGCGGGGCGAGGCCCTCGCGGCGCGCTGCGAGGAGTGGCTGCTCGGCGCCAAGGCGCGGCTCGACGCCGCCCGCTCCACCGCGTCCGACGCCGGCTGACCGTGGCGAAGGACCGCACGCCGAACGTCGTCGCCGAGCTCGGCCGGCCGGAGACGCCCGAGGAGACCGCCGCCCGCAAGGCCGCCGACTCCCGCCGCCACCGCGCCAAGCAGACGTTCCGCAACCTGCTCTACTCGCTCATCGTCACGGTGGCCACGGTCGCCGTGATCATCGCGATCGTCCCGCGCTCGAACACCACGATCCTGCCCGACGTCGACTACGGCGCCGTCGCCGCCGAGGCCCAGGGCGGCTTCCCGCAGACGCTCGTGGTGCCCGACCTGCCGACGGCGTGGAAGAGCAACGACGCGGAGATCCGCCCGGCCGGCCGCGACGGCGTGGCCGTCTGGTACATCGGGCTCATCACGCCGAGCAACCGCTACATCGGGATCTCGCAGGGCATCGACGCGAACCCCACCTGGCTCGACGAGACCCTCCAGTCGGCGCCCGAGGTGAGCTCCGAGGAGATCGGCGGCCTCGAGTGGACGCTGTACGACAACTCGAGCGCCGAGGATCCGGGCAACGTGGTCCTCGCGGCGAGCGCCGTCGACGGCGACAGCACCTACGCGATCTACGGCACGGCCGACGCGAACGAGCTCCGCACCGCCATCGAGGCGGTCGCGGCCGCTCGCGGAACCACGGCGGGCACGACGCCGACGCCGACGGACGGCACCACCAGCACCACCGCACCCGGAGAGGGGACCGAAGGATGACCGATCAGGACGAGGCCGTGCAGACCCCCGCCGAGGTGTGGGCCGAGATGATGGAGGGCAACGCCCGCTTCGTCGCCGGCGAGCCGCGCCACCCGCGGCAGGACGTCGAGCGCCGCGCCGCCCTCGCGCACGTGCAGCGCCCCACGGCCGCCCTGTTCGGCTGCAGCGACTCGCGCCTCGCGGCCGAGATCATCTTCGACAAGGGCCTGGGCGACCTGTTCGTGGTCCGCAACGCCGGCCAGATCATCTCCGACTCCGTGCTCGGCAGCCTCGAGTACGCGGTCGCCGTGCTGGGCGTGCCGCTCATCGTGGTGCTCGGGCACGACGAGTGCGGCGCCGTGCGCGCCGCCATCGAGAGCGCGGCGCCCGACGCGGAGGCGCTGCCGCCGCACATCGCGCGCCTCATCGCCCCCATCGAGCCGGCCGTGCGCCGCGTGGCGGGCGACCCCGTCGTGCCGAGCGAGGTCGACGCGGGCGAGGTCGGACGCGAGCACCTGCGCGACACCGTGACCCGCATGCTGGAGGCGTCCGAGATGATCTCCGACCGCGTGGCGGCCGGTAGCCTGGCCATCGTCGGCGCCAACTACAAGCTCCTCGAGGGCACCGCGGTGCCCGACGTCATCGTGGGCGACATCCCGCGCTGACAGCGCGATCCGCGCTGACCGCACGACCCCGCGGCCCACGGGCGCGGGCGCATCACCCGTTCCCGAAGGAGAGAAGCAGCGTGGCCGACATCGCCCCAGGATCCCCGAGCAGCGCGGACCAGTTCCGCATCGAGCACGACACGATGGGCGAGGTGCGGGTCCCCCGGCACGCGCTCTACGCCGCGCAGACGCAGCGTGCCGTCGAGAACTTCCCCATCTCGGGCCGCGGGCTCGAGCCCGCGCAGATCCAGGCGCTCGCCCGCATCAAGCGCGCGGCCGCCATCGTGAACGGCGAGATGGGCATCATCGACGCAGACGTATCGGCTGCCATCGTGTCCGCCGCCGACGAGGTGGCTGGCGGATCCCACCACGAGCACTTCCCCATCGACGTGTACCAGACGGGCTCCGGCACGAGCTCGAACATGAACATGAACGAGGTCCTCGCGGCCCTCGCGACCGCGTCGCTCGGGAAGCCGGTGCACCCGAACGACCACGTGAACGCGTCGCAGTCGTCGAACGACGTCTTCCCCACGTCGGTGCACGTCGCCGTCACGGGCGCGCTCCTCGCCGAGCTGATCCCGGCGCTCGAGCACCTCGCCACCGCGCTGGAGACGAAGGCCGAGGCGTGGAAGGGGCTCGTCAAGGCGGGCCGCACGCACCTGATGGACGCGACCCCGGTCACGTTCGGCCAGGAGTTCGCCGGCTACGCCCGGCAGATCCGCCTCGGCATCGAGCGCGTGCGCACGGCGCTCCCCCGCGTCGCCGAGGTCCCGCTCGGCGGCACCGCCACCGGCACCGGGATCAACACCCCGGTCGGCTTCCCGCAGAAGGTGATCCGCGTGCTCGCGGACGACACCGGCCTGCCCGTCACCGAGGCGCTCGACCACTTCGAGGCGCAGGGCGCGCGCGACGGCCTCGTCGACGCGTCCGGCGCGCTGCGCACCCTCGCGGTCAGCCTCACGAAGATCTGCAACGACATCCGCTGGATGGGCTCGGGCCCGAACACGGGCCTCGGCGAGCTCCACATCCCGGACCTGCAGCCCGGGTCCTCGATAATGCCCGGCAAGGTCAACCCGGTCATCCCGGAGGCCGTGCTCATGGTGTGCGCGCGCGTCATCGGCAACGACGCCACGGTCGCGTGGGCGGGCGCGTCTGGCCTGTTCGAGCTCAACGTCGCGATCCCCGTCATGGGCTCGTCGCTGCTCGAGTCGATCCGCATCCTCGCGTCCTCCACGCGCCTGCTCGCCGACAAGACCGTCGACGGTCTGCGGGTCAACGAGGAGCACGCCCGGGCGCTGGCGGAGTCCTCGCCGTCCATCGTCACGCCGCTCAACCGCATCATCGGTTACGAGGCGGCCGCGAAGATCGCGAAGCACTCGGTCGCGCAGAAGATGACGGTCCGCGAGGCCGTCGTCGACCTCGGCTACGTGGAGCGCGGCGAGATCACCGAGGAGCAGCTCGACCAGGGCCTCGACGTGCTGCGGATGACGGCGCCCGGCCTCTAGGGCGCCGCCAGCGTGAGCGAGGCCGGGGCATGACCGCCGGCTCCGGATCCGCGCGCGACCCGCGGGCCGGGCTCGGCGCGGTCGATGCCGCCATCGCGGCGCACCCGCTCTCCTCCGACCGGGTGCGGCGCGCCCACGCGGTCGTCGAGGCGGGCGACCGCGACGACCGCGCGGCGGTGGACCGGCAGCTGGCGGCGGAGGACCTCCCCGGGCTCGCGGAGCTCGGGAGGATCCAGGTGCGCCACTCGGTCAGCTGGTGGCGGCTGCATCGCAGGCGTCGGCGGATCCTCGCGCGGCTCGACCGCTAGCGGCACCACGACGACGACGGGCGCCGGTCCCCGCGGGGACCGGCGCCCGTCGTCATGCCGGGACGGCGCGGATCACACCGGATCGCCGTCGAGCAGCCCCGTCACGAGGGCCGCGATCGCGCTCCGCTCCGAGCGGGTGAGCGTGATGTGGCCGAACAGCTCGTGGCCCTTGAGCGTCTCGATCACGCTCGCGACGCCGTCGTGCCGGCCGACCCGCAGGTTGTCGCGCTGGGCGACGTCGTGCGTGAGCACCACGCGCGAGTTCTGGCCGATGCGGCTGAGCACCGTGAGCAGCACGTTGCGCTCGAGCGACTGCGCCTCGTCGACGATCACGAACGCGTCGTGCAGCGAGCGCCCGCGGATGTGGGTGAGCGGCAGCACCTCGAGGATCCCCCGCTCCACCACCTCGTCCATGACGTTCTGCGAGACGACCGAGCCGAGGGTGTCGAACACGGCCTGGGCCCACGGGTTCATCTTCTCGGCGGCGTCGCCCGGCAGGTAGCCGAGCTCCTGGCCGCCCACCGCGTACAGCGGCCGGAACACCATGATCTTGCGGTGCTGCTGCTTCTCCAGCACGGCCTCGAGCGCGGCGCAGAGGGCGAGCGCCGACTTGCCGGTGCCGGCGCTGCCGCCGAGGGAGACGATCCCCACCTCGCGGTCGAGGAGCAGGTCGATCGCGAGCCGCTGCTCGGCCGAGCGGCCCTTGAGGCCGAAGACCTCGCGGTCGCCGCGCACCAGGTTCACCGTGCCGCGGCGGACGACGCGGCCGAGGGCGGATCCCCGGTCGGAGTGCAGCACGACGCCCGTGTTGACGGGCAGGTCCTGCACGACGCGCGACTGCAGGGTCTCGCCGTCGTAGAGGTCGGCCATCTGCTCGCTGGAGAGCGTGACGTCGGCCATGCCGGTCCAGCCGCTGTCGACGGCGAGCTCGGCGCGGTACTCCTCCGCCTGCAGGCCGATGGAGGCGGCCTTCACCCGCAGCGGCATGTCCTTCGAGACGACCGTGACCGCGAGGCCCTCGGTCGACAGGTTGAGCGCCACCGCGAGGATCCGGGAGTCGTTGTCGCCGAGCTGCAGGCCGTTCGGGAGGCCCGACATGCTCGAGTGGTTGAGCTCCACCCGCAGCGTGCCGCCGGCCTCGCCCACCTCGATGGGGAAGTCGAGCCGCTCGTGCTCCTCGCGGAGCTGGTCGAGGAGGCGGAGGGCCTGGCGCGCGAAGTAGCCGATCTCCGGGTCGTTCCGCTTCGCCTCCAGCTCGGTGATGACGATGACCGGGATCACCACCGCGTGCTCGGCGAAGCGGAAGAGCGCACGCGGATCGGACAGGAGGACGGAGGTGTCGAGCACGTACGTGCGCTCGGCCTGCGGCGTCCCCTCCCTCCGGCTCGCGCGTCGTGCGGTGCTGCTCTGGCTGTCCATCGGGGCCACGGGCCACTCCATCCCCGAGCTGTCGCGCTCGGATCCTGACGGCGATCGGGCCACGGTGGCGAGAAGAGATCCTGCGGCCCTCTCGATCGGGCGCCATGCCCGATGAGTGCGAACCTACGTCGCGCCCCGGCCTCCTGACCAGTGCCACGCGCGACCCGATGTGTCAGGGACATTAACTCTTCCCCGGCGCAGCCGCCGGGACGCGTCAGGAGCCGAAGCGGCGCTGGCGCGACGAGTAGTCGCGGAGGGCGCGGAGGAAGTCGACCTCGCGGAGGTCCGGCCCGAGCGCCTCCATGAAGTAGAGCTCGCTGTGGGCCGACTGCCACAGCATGAAGTCGCTGATGCGCTGCTCGCCCGACGTGCGGATCACGAGGTCCGGATCCGGCTGCCCGCTCGTGTACAGGTGCTCGCCGATGAGGTCGGGCGTGAGGAGCGCCGCGAGGTCCTCCAGCGTGCCGCCGGCGAGGTGGTGCTGCTGCACGATGCTGCGCATCGCGTCCGCGATCTCGGTGCGCCCGCCGTAGCCGACCGCCAGGTTGATGTGCAGCCCGCCGTTGCCCTTCGAGCGCTCCTCGGAGGCGTCGAGCCGGGCGATGAGCTCCGGCGGCAGGCCCTCGTCGGATCCGACGTGCTTGACCCGCCAGTCGCGGTGCCGGGAGAGGTCCTCCGCGAGCTCGCCGATGATGTCGATGAGCGCGGTGAGCTCGGCGCTCCCGCGGCCCGTGAGGTTGTCCGTGGAGAGCAGGTACAGCGTGGTGACCTTGATGTCGAGGTCGTCGCACCACTCGAGGAACTCGAGGAACTTGGCCGCTCCCGCGCGGTGCCCGTGGGCCGCGGACTCGAGCCCGAGCTGGCGTGCCCAGCGGCGGTTGCCGTCCAGGATCATCGCGATGTGGTGCGGCAGCGCGTTCCGGTCGAGGCCGCGGCGGATGCGCTTCTGGTACGCCCGGTAGAGCAGACCGCGCCACGGTCGGATCGGCTTCTCTCGCACGGGTGCCACGCTATCCCACGCGCCCGTGAGCCCGGATCGCCCGCCGGGGTGACGTCCCCCGCGCTGTCCTACACTCGCAGGATGACGCCCGCCGCCCCATCCACCGGACCGTTCGGCACCCCGGAGGACCAGGCGCAGGACGACGACCACGTGGCGCACCTCCCGCTCGTCGAGGACGCGCAGGACGTCGGCCCCGAGCCCAGGCCCACCTGGCGCGGGTGGCTTCACGCGGGCATGACGCCGGTGGCGCTCGTGCTCGGCGTCGTGCTCATCGCGGTCGCCGACGGAGCCGCGGCGAAGATCGCCTGCGCGGTGTTCGTGGCGTCGTCGCTGCTGCTGTTCGGCGTCTCCGCGGTCTACCACCGGT
The DNA here is from genome assembly GCF_003576405.1 of Clavibacter lycopersici. GTDB lineage: Bacteria > Actinomycetota > Actinomycetes > Actinomycetales > Microbacteriaceae > Clavibacter > Clavibacter lycopersici. The sequence goes on along the minus strand of NZ_QWGT01000024.1, from coordinate 7,617 downwards.
TCGACTGGTCGCCGAGGGCGAAGATCCTCCTCAAGCGGATGGACCACGCGAACATCTTCCTGCTCATCGCTGGCTCGTACACGCCCATCACGGTGCTGGCGCTGCCGCACGACAAGTCGGTGCTGCTGCTCTGGCTGGTGTGGTCGGGGGCCGCGGTCGGCGTGCTCTTCCGCGTGCTCTGGATCGGCGCCCCGCGCTGGCTCTACGTGCTGCTGTACCTCGTGCTCGGCTACGCGTCGCTCGTGTTCATCGTCGACTTCTTCCGCGCCGACGCCGCCATGATGTCGCTCATCCTCGCGGGCGGCCTCGCCTACACGGTGGGCGCCGTCGTCTACGCGCTGAAGCGGCCGAACCCCTGGCCCGGCCGCTTCGGCTTCCACGAGATCTTCCACGCGTTCACCCTGGTGGCGTTCCTCTGCCACTGGACGGGGATCCTGCTCGTGGCGACGCACCCGCCCGTCGTCTGAGCGGGCGGGCGCGTCGGGCGCCCGCTACAGGTAGGGCTGCACGTTCTCCGTGTACGCGGAGGTGAGCTGGGCCGCGGCGGCCGGGAACACGTCGGCCGGGTCGGCGCCCTGCGTGAGGATCTGCGACCACGGCTGCTGCAGGTACGTGTCGCCGTTCGGGATCAGCGTGCGCGCCCAGTCCTGCGAGCGCACGTGCTCGAGGCTGTCGTACGCGGTGCGGAAGGCCGGGTTCGACGCCCAGAAGCCCGTGAGGTCGGTCGACTGGCCGGCCGAGGTCCGGACGGGCGAGTAGCCGGTCTTCTTCGCGAAGGCCACCTGCTGGTCGACCTCCGTGACGTGCTTGATGAACATGGCGGCCGCGAGCTGCTGCTCCTTGGTCTTGCTGCCGATGACCGCGAGGCCCGTGCCGCCCGTGGGCACGAACCGCCCCTGGGGTCCGCCCGGCAGCACGCCCGTGCCGATGGGGAACTTCGCGCTCGCGGTGACGATGCCGACCGCGCCCGCCGACGCGATGGTGCTCGGCGCGAGCCCGCCCGCGAAGTCGACCGCGGTGTCGCCGCTGGCCGCCGCCACGTTCGCGATCTTCGAGTCGAAGACCAGGCCGCGCGCGTAGCGGGCAGCCTCGAGAGTCTCGGGCTGGTCGAGCTTGAGGTCCCAGCCGTCGGAGTACTGCCCGCCGCGGCCCCAGAGGACGTTGCTCATCGCCCAGGTGCCGATGGATCCCTGCGGCATGCGGAAGGCGGGCGTGCCGCCGGTGGCCTTCATGATCGCGGGCGCCCACTCCTCGAGCTCCGCCCAGGTGTCGGGCGCGCGGTCGGGGAGGCCGGCCTTCTGCCAGATCGACTTGTCGTAGTAGAAGATCGGCGTCGAGCGGGCGTACGGCACCGCGTAGCGCGCGCCGTCGTACAGGTAGTCGTCGAGGAACACCCCGTTGAAGTCGTCGAGCTCGAAGCCGAGGTGCGACATGAGGCCGTCCATCGCGATGGACTGCTTGTTGACCATGTAGCGGAACCACCAGGTGTCGCTCGCGTTGACCATGTCGGGCATGCTGTCGGTGCCCGCAGCGGCCTGCAGCTTCTGCGCGATCTCGTCGTAGCTCGCGCCGCCCGTCACCACGTTGACCGTGATGCCGGTCTCGGCCAGGAAGTCGGCCGCGAACTGCGCCTCGAGGTCGGAGGTCTGGCCGGGGTGCGTGGTCCACCAGGTGATGTCGGTGGCGGGCTGGATCCCGTCCCAGTCGGTGTCGGGGGCCGCGGTGGCCGCCGTGTCGCCGCCGACCGACGGGCCGGAGCAGGCGGCGAGCATCGCGGTGCCGCCGAGGACGGCGCCGAGCTTCAGCAGGCCGCGGCGGTCGAGGGGTCGGGCGGCGAGGCCGCCGAGGGCCGAGCGGGGGGCGATGGGCATGGTTCTCCTGGGTTCGGGATGCGGGTCGGGCGGGGAGGGAGGAGGAGGCGCGCGTCAGCCGGTCACGGCGCCGGCGGTGAGGCCGCCGACGATGCGCCGCTGGAAGACGAGGAAGACGGCGAGCACGGGGAGCGTGACGATGACGGTGCCCGCCATGAGCACGCCCCAGTTGGTGATGCCCGTGGTGTCCTGGAGCAGCGTGAGCCCCACGGGGAGCGTCATCATCCGCGGGTCGGTGGTGACGAGGAGCGGCCAGAGGTAGTCGTTCCACTCGCCGACGACGGAGACCAGGGCGACGGCGGCGATCGTGGGGCCCGACATGGGGATCACGAACGACCACAGTCGGCGGAGGTGCCCGGCGCCGTCCATCGCGGCGGCCTCGAGCACGGAGCCCGGCAGCGTGAGGAAGTGCTGGCGGAAGAGGAACGTGCCGTACGCGCTCGCGACGCCGGGGAGGATGAGGCCCGGGTACGTGTTGATCCAGCCGAGGCCCGCGACCACCTGGTAGTTCGGGATCATCACGATCTGCTGGGGCACGAGGAGCGCGAGGATCACGACCCCGAACCAGACGTTCCTGAAGGGCACGCGGATGAAGACCAGCGCGTACGCGGTCAGCAGCCCGAGCAGCACCTTGAGACCGGAGCCCGCGACCGTCTTGATGACGCTGTTGGTGGCGAGCGTGGAGAAGGAGACCGTGTCGGAGGCCGTCTGGTAGTTCGTCGGCGCGAACGACGACGGGAGGATCGTGAGCGGAAGCGAGTAGATCTCGCCGAAGCCCTTGAAGCTCGTGAGCACCATCCAGACCAGCGGCAAGAGCATGACGAGGACCGCGAGCGCCAGCGCGAGGTAGGTGCCGGCCAGCGGCGGACGCGAGGAGGCGCCCGGGCGACGTCGGCCGAACGGCAGGCGACGCGCACCCGCGGGAGCGCCCGTCGGCTCGGGCCGGGTGATGGTGGCGGTCACGAGTAGTGCACCTTCCGCTGGACGACGACGAGCTGGACGAGCGTGACGACGAGCAGGACGAGGAAGAGGATCGTGGCGACGGCCGAGGAGTAGCCGGCGCGTCCGGCGACGAAGCCCTCGTGGTAGATCTGGTACATCATCGTGGTCGTGCCCTGCAGGGGCCCGCCCTTGGTCATCGCGCTGATGAGGTCGAAGGTCTGCAGCGAGCTGAGCAGCGTGGTCACGCTGAGGAAGAACGTGGTCGGGCTGAGCAGCGGCAGCACGACGCGGAGGAACGTGCGGATCCGGCCGGCGCCGTCGAGGGACGCCGCGTCGAGCAGGTCCTTCGGCACGGCCTGGAGGCCCGCTAGATAGATGAGGGCGCAGTAGCCGAGGTCGCGCCACACCTGCACGGTCGTGACCATCGCGAGTGCGGCGCCCGGGTCGCTGTACCAGTCGGGCGACCGCAGCCCGACGGCCGTGAGGGCCGCGGCGATGACGCCGAAGTTCGGGTCGAACACGTAGAGCCAGAGGAAGCCGACGGCGACGCCCGAGAGCACGTACGGCGCGACGATGATCGTGCGCACGGGCCCGCGCAGCCGGATCCGCCGGTTGAGCAGCACGGCGACGCCGAGCCCCAGCACCATCGAGCCCACCACCGTGACCCCGGTGAAGACCACCGTGACGGAGACCACGGTCGGCGTCTGCGGATCCTGGAACCAGGCGACGTAGTTGGCGAGGCCGACCTCCCGCGCCACGGAGGAGCCGATGTTCCACTGCAGCGTCGAGTAGTAGAAGGACTCGAGGAGCGGCTTGTACGTGAAGACCGCGAGGAGCAGCACGTTCGGCCCGACGAAGGCGAGGAACAGGAGGCCGTCGCGGATGCGCGGGCCGCGGCGGCGACGCGGTCGCGAGGATGCGGCGGGGCGCCTGGCGTCGGTCACGCGCGGTGCCCGGCCGGTCGGGGGCGGCGCGGCCACCCGGGCGGGCGCGGTGGTGTGCGTCACGTCGGTCGTCCTCCTCGCGCGCCTCGGATCGGGAACGTTCCCGGGCGCCCGGCGAGCTTCCCCAGCGGGGATGAACGGACCGCTTCCTGCGGGTGGCGGAGGGGTGGACGAGCGACGGCCAACGCCCCCTGTACGGGGGGCGTCGGCCGTCGGGTCGAGGCGCGCGCGGACGCGCCGCGGATCAGGTGCGGGGAGGTTCGGCCGGTCCGTCGGGCGCGGCCGGGTCGCCGGCGGCCGGATCCTCCGGCGTCGCCGGGAGGTCGCGCTCGGGAGCGGAGTCGCGCGCGAGGTCGGCCTCGAGCTTCTCCGCCTCGAGCCGGCCGCGGATCTCCTCGCGGTAGCGCGTGCGGCGGATCCGCCGGGTCATGTCGACCATGAGCAGCAGCACCACGACGGCCACGAAGAAGATCGCGATGAAGCCGATGGGACCGGGCGACACGGTGTCGGGGTCGAACTCCGCGGTCGGCGTGGGGCTCGGCGTCGTCGTCACCGCGGCCGCGAGGCGCAGCACGAGGTCGGCGCCCATCACGCGTGCGCCGCCTCGTCCTCGTCGACGATGCCGGCGAAGAGGTCGTGCTCCTCGTCCGGCGCGTCGATGCGCGACTCCACGAGCTGGAAGTCCTCGAACGGCCACGCCCGCTGCTGCAGGTCGCGCGGCCAGCGGAAGAACGTGCTGTCGGGCGCGACCTGGCTCGCGTGCGAGAGGAGCGCGCGGTCGCGCGCCTCGAAGTGGTCGGCCACGTGGACGTGGGTGGTCGCGAGGTCGGGGCGGTCGCCCATCCAGCCGAGCATCTCGTCGACGGCCTCGAGCATCTCGGGTGCCGCGTCGGACGCGACCAGGTGCTCGCGCACGGCGCGGATCTTGGCGCCGTTGAAGATCCGGTCGAAGTAGAGCTTGGAGATCTCCCACGGCTCGCCCGCGTCGGGATAGGAGCCCGCGACGCCCGACTCGCGCCAGGCCTCCATGGCGATCACGTGCGCCTGGATGTGGTCGGGGTGCGGGTAGCCGCCGTTCTCGTCGTAGGCGACGAGGACGTGCGGGCGGAACTCGCGCACCAGGCGGATGAGCGGCTCGGCCGACACCTCGACCGGGATGCTCGCGAAGGACCCGGGCGGCAGCGAGCCGTCCTCGCGCGCCATGCCCGAGTCGACGTAGCCGAGCCAGCGGTGCTGCACGCCCATGACCGCCTGCGCGCGCGCCATCTCGATGCGGCGGAGCCCCGGCAGGTCGCGCTCGGCCATGGCGCGCTCCGCGAGCCCCTCGTTGAGGATGTCGCCCGCCTCGCCGCCCGTGCAGCTGACGACCATGACCTCGGCGCCCTGGTGCGTGTAGTGGGTGTACGTCGCCGCGCCCTTGCTGGACTCGTCGTCGGGGTGGGCGTGCACGGCCATGAGGCGCAGGGTCACGGGGCTCCAAGGGTGGGGAAGGTAGTCTGGATCCCCAGAGTACAAGGTGCGTGTGAGGAGATCGCCGTGACGACCGAGTCCCGCTCCCCCGCACCCGCCGGGCCGCACGCGGAGGACGACGAGACCGTCGAGCACCGCGTCCCCGCCCCGCGATCGACGCCCGCGCTCGACGAGCGGTACGGCCGCACCCGGCCCGCGCGGATCCGCCAGCGCTGGCTCTACGGCACAGCCGGCGGCCTCGTCGCCCTGGTGTTCGGCGCGTGGGTGCTGTGGGCGGGGCTCGACCAGGCGTCGGGATCCGTCGACGCCACCGACCGCGCGTTCGACATCGTGGACGACCGCACCATCGACGTGACGTTCTCCGTCGTGATGCCCGCCGGCACCCGGGCCTTCTGCGCGGTGCAGGCGCAGGACGAGCAGCGCTCGATCGTCGGCTGGAAGGTCGTCGAGCTGCCGGCGCAGGACGGGTTCGAGCGGATGGAGACCGTCCGCCTCCGCACCACCGGTCCCGCGGTGACGGGCTTGATCCACAGCTGCTGGCCCGCCTAGACTCGGTGATTCGCCCTGACGGATCCGTCGGGGCGTCCGTGCGAGTGCAAGGAGTCCATCGTGGCGCAGGAGCAGGCAGTCACCTGGCTGACCCAGGAGGCGTTCGACCGCCTCAGCAGGGAGCTCGACACCCTCAGCGTGCAGGGCCGCGAGGAGATCGCGAAGAAGATCGAGATCGCCCGCGAGGAGGGCGACCTCAAGGAGAACGGCGGCTACCACGCCGCCAAGGAGGAGCAGGGCAAGATCGAGGCGCGCATCCGCCAGCTCACGCAGCTGCTGCGGACCGCCGAGGTCGGCGACGCCCCCGAGAGCCACGGCGTCGTGGAGCCCGGCACGGTCGTGACCGCGCTCATCGCCGGCGACGAGACGAAGTTCCTGCTCGGCAACCGCGAGATCGCGGGCGACAGCGACCTCGACGTCTACAGCGAGCAGTCGCCGCTCGGTGCGGCCATCATCGGCTGGGAGGTCGGGCAGAAGGGCGCGTACACCGCGCCGAACGGCCGCGAGATCCCCGTCGAGATCCAGGCCGTGGAGAACTACACGCCGTAGCGCCGGCGTCATCACGACGAGAGGGGACGCGGACCGCAGGGTCCGCGTCCCCTCTCTCGTGGCCGGGCGGCGCCGCGGGGCGCCCGGCGTCAGTCGCGCTGCAGGCGGGGGTCGTAGCCCGCGTCGCGGAGGCGCTGGACGACCTCGCCGGTGTGCTCGGGTCCGCGCGTCTCCACGCTCACCTCGAGCTCGACCTCGCTGATCTGCAGGCCGCGGCCGTGGCGCGTGTGCAGCACCTCGACGACGTTCGCGTTCGCCTCGGAGATGATCTGCGAGGTGCGCGCGAGCTGGCCCGGGCGGTCGGGCAGCATGATCCGCAGCTTGACGTAGCGGTCGCTCGCGGCGAGGCCGCGGCTGATGACGCGCTCCATCATGAGCGGGTCGATGTTGCCGCCCGAGAGGATCACGACCGTGCGGCCGGCGTCCTTAACGAGCCCGGCGAGGATCGCCGCGACGCCCACCGCGCCCGCGGGCTCGACGACGAGCTTCGCCCGCTCGAGCAGGAGCAGGAGGGCCCGGGCGGTGTCGTCGTCCTCGACCGTGACGACCTCGTCGACGCTGTCGCGGATGATGTCGAAGTTCAGCAGGCCCGGCTTCGCGACCGCGATGCCGTCGGCGATGGTGGGCGTGATCTCGATCTCGGTCGCCCGGCCCGCGGCGAGCGAGGGCGGGTACGCGGCGGCGTTGCGCGCCTGCACGCCGATGACGCGGATCGTGCGGCCCTCCTCGGCGGCCCGCAGCTTGAGGGCGGTCGCGACGCCCGAGATGAGCCCGCCGCCGCCGATCGGCACGACGACCGTCTCGACGTCGGGCGTCTGGTCGAGGATCTCGAGGCCGAGCGTGGCCTGGCCCGTGATGACGTCCTCGTGGTCGAACGGGGGGATGAGCACGGCGCCCGTCTGCGCCGCGAACTCGGCGGCTGCCAGGAGCGGCTCGGCGACCGTGTGCCCGCGGAGGACGACCTCGGCGCCGTACTGCCGCGTGGCCTGGAGCTTGGGCAGCGCGACGCCGACCGGCATGAAGATCGTGGCGCGGATCCCGAGCTCGCGGGCCGCGAAGGCGACGCCCTGCGCGTGGTTGCCGGCCGACGCCGCGACGACGCCGCGCGCCTTCTCCTCGTCGGTGAGGCGCGAGATGCGGTTGTACGCGCCGCGGATCTTGTACGAGCCCGTGCGCTGCAGGTTCTCGCACTTGAGGTGCACGGGGCTGCCGAGGATCTCCGCGAGGAACCGCGATGACTCCATCGGCGTGACCTCGGCGACGCGGCTGACGACCTCGCGCGCGGCCTCGAT
>NZ_QWGT01000023.1 GCF_003576405.1 Clavibacter lycopersici | reverse complement strand
CACACGACGCCCACGACGGACACGACCGTGAGGCCGAGCAGGATCACGATCACGTCGAGGATCATCTGCGCGTACCCGCTGTGGTGGTCGGTCGTCATGGGATCCAGCGACAAGTCGGCCCTCACCGACACCTGGCCGTCGCTGCTCCCGGGCGGCCGGTTCTGGATCAACGTGTCCGAGGTCGTGGGCACCGTGCCGTTCTGGCTCGCGCTGATGAACAGCGTCATCGTGTCGACCGTGATCAGCGTCTCGGTCATCACGTTCTCGACGCTCGCCGGGTACGCGTTCGCGAAGCTCCGGTTCCGCGGCCGCGAGGGGCTCATGGTCTTCGTGATCGCGACGCTCGCCGTGCCGACGCAGCTCGGCATCATCCCGCTGTTCATGATGATGAAGCAGCTCGGCTGGACCGGCACGCTCGGCGCCGTCGTGGTGCCGACCCTCGTGACCGCGTTCGGCGTGTTCTTCATGCGGCAGTACCTGGTGGACGTGATCCCGACCGAGCTCATCGAGGCGGCGCGGGTGGACGGCGCGTCGATGATCAGCACGTTCTGGCACGTGGGCGTGCCCGCGGCCCGGCCGGCCATGGCGATCCTCGGCCTGTTCACCTTCATGACCGCGTGGACCGACTACCTGTGGCCGCTGCTCGTCGTGCCGCAGAACCCGACGCTGCAGGTGGCGCTGAGCCAGCTGCAGTCGGCGCGGTACGTCGACTACTCGATCGTGCTCGCGGGCGCGGTGCTCGCGACGCTGCCGCTGCTGGTGCTGTTCGTGGTCGCCGGGCGGCAGCTGATATCCGGGATCATGGCCGGCGCGGTGAAGGGGTAGGGCCGGCCGTACACTCGTCCTGATCCACGCCGCGCCTGATCCGACGAGCACCGACATGAGGGGGACCGTGGCCGCCAACCCCGACCAGCACTCGCCCACCCTCGAGATGGTCGGGAAGCTCGCGGGCGTCAGCCGGGCCACGGTCTCGCGGGTGGTGAACGGATCCGACCGGGTCGCCCCCGGCGTCGTCGCCGCCGTCAACGCGGCCATCGCGGAGCTCCAGTACGTGCCGAACCGCGCTGCTCGCTCGCTCGCCGGGCGCCGCACGAACGCGCTGGCGCTCGTGATGCCGGAGCAGACGGCCCGCGTGTTCGCGGATCCGTTCTTCTCGGCGCTGATCCAGGGCGCGATGACGCACCTGGCATCCACCGAGTACACGCTCACGCTCCTCATCTCCTCGCCCGCGCAGGCCGAGAAGACGCGCCGGTTCCTGCTCGGCGGGAACGTCGACGGCGTGCTCGTGGTCTCGCACCACTCGGGCGACGCCACGTTCAGCGGCCTGCGGGACCGGCTGCCCGTCGTGTTCGCCGGCCGGCCGCTGCGGCAGGACGATCGCGAGGCGCCCACGGTCGACGTCGACAACGTCGGTGCCGCGAAGGCCGCGACCGAGCACCTCATCTCCCGCGGGCGGACGCGCATCGCGTCGGTGGCGGGCCGCCAGGACATGCCGGCGGGGATCGACCGGCTGCGCGGGTTCCGCGAGGCGATGACGGGGGCGGGGCTGGATCCGACGCTCGTCGCGTACGGCGACTTCTCGCCCGCGTCCGGCGCCGACGCCATGCGCACGCTGCTCGCGCGCGGGGAGCCCATCGACGGGGTCTTCGCCGCGAGCGACCAGATGGCCGCGGGCGTCTACGCGGAGCTGCGCGAGCACGGGCTGCGCGTGCCCGACGACGTCGCGGTCGTGGGCTTCGACGACGACTACTTCGCGAGGTCCGCCGTGCCGGCGCTCACCACGGTGCGCCAGCCCAACCAGGAGTTCGGACGGAAGATGGCCGAGGTGCTGGTGCGGCTGGTGGACGGGGAGACGGTGGATCCGCTGACCCTCATGCCGACCACGCTGGTGGTGCGGCAGAGCAGCTGAGGCGCTGCGTGCCGGTGCCGCCCGGGGCCGCTACCGCCGGCTGAGGAGCGCGAGCATGTCGTCGTGGCGGCTGTCGCGCTCGGCGAAGCGGAGGCCGTGCACGTCCTGCACGAGGATCTCCTCGTCCTCCGGGCGCGCCTGGAGGATCCCCATCACCTCGTCGAGGAAGTCCTCGAGCGGCATGGCGTCGCCCGCGTCCTGCTGGCCGGGCATGAGCGCGGTCTGCACCTTGGGCGGCACCAGCTCGACCACCTCGACGGACGTGTCGGCGAGCTGCGCGCGGAGGCTCTGCGTGTAGGAGTGGACGGCCGCCTTCGACGCCGAGTAGGTGGGCGTGGAGGGCAGCGGCACGAACGCGAGGCCGGACGAGACGGTCATCAGGGTCGCCTCGTCGCTCGCGAGGAGGCCGGGCAGGAACGCGTCGATCGTGCGGATCGTGCCGAGGAGGTTCGTCGTGATGATCGACTCGGCGGTGGCCTGGTGCGCGGGATCGCGGAGGTCCTCTGCCTGCATGATGCCGGCCGCGGTGATCACGACGTCGAGGTCGGGGTGGCTCGCGGCGAGCTCCTCGCGCGCGGCCGTGATGGAGGCGGGGTCGGCCACGTCGAGCACGACCGAGGACATGCCGTCGTGCTGCGCGGTGATCTCGTCGAGCAGCTCCAGGCGGCGGCCCGCGATGACGACGCGGTTGCCCGCGGCGTGGAACCGCTCGGCCAGCCCGCGGCCGATGCCCGAGGTGCTGCCGGTGATGAGGACGGTGCGGCCGGTGATCTTCATGGGGCTCCTTCGCTGCGGTGGCGCGCGGCGTGACGGGATCGGGTTCGTGGATCGAGTGTGCCCCGTCGCGCGGGCGGCGGCGGCGGGCGCGCGGGGGAGCGGGGATGATCCAGCGGGAGTTCACGTGGGGAGGCGCGCCGGGGCTCGAACGGGGGCCGGCCGCGGGTCGGGCGGGTGGGAGCGCGGCCGATACGGTCGGACGATGAGCGGACGCGGCACGGAACCCGGATCGACCCCGACCGACGCCACGCGAGACGGGAGCCTCGGCGGCCGGATCGGCCTGCTGATCGTCCTGGTGGCGCTGCTCCTCGGCCTCGGCACGCTCTACGGCTTCGGCCTCTACGAGGCGGCCGTCGTCTCCGACGTGGATGCGGCCGCGGTCCTCCCGCAGCTGATCGCGGGCCTGCTCGCCCTCGCGTTCGCCCCGTGCCTCGGCCTGCTGGAGCTGCAGTCGTGGCGCGACCCCGAGCGATCCGCGGGGACGCGCCCGCGACCGGTGCGGGTCATCGTGTGGGTGGGGATCACCGCGCTCGCCGTGGTCGTGCACGCCGTCGCGTCGCTGGTCGGCGGGGTCTCCCCGCTCGTGGTGCTCGGCTTCGCGGTCGCCGCCGTCGCGACCGCTGCCACCAGCTGGATCTTCGTGCTCCGCGCGCAGGCCGCCGCGGTCCGCCGCCTCGGCGCGCGCCTCGCCGACGACGCCCCGACCCTCTCCATCGACCTCGACTGGACCGAGGGCACCGCCCGCCGCAAGTGGCGCATCATCGGCCTGGTGTTCGTGGTCGCGCTCGTCGTCACCGTCGGCGGGACGCTGCTGCTAGATCGGTTCGAGCCGCAGGACCTCGTCGACAGCATCGCGCTCGTGCTGCAGCTCTCGTTCCTGGCCCCGGCCCTCACGTGCCTCATCGTGTCCATCAACGCGCAGCTGGCCAGCGGCACCATCACGAGCGGGCTGGCCAAGGAGGACCGCAAGGCCGTGGCGCGCCGGGCCGCGGGCAAGGGCGACGAGCTCGTCCGCGAGCTGGAGTGGCGGGCGGCGCGGCTCGCCGTCCACAGCCGGACCCTCCAACCGTTCCAGCTGGTGCAGAGCCTCCTGCTGCTGGTGGCGATCTTCGTCCCGACCGCCCTCCGCGGCGACCTCGACGGGTGGCTCCTGATCCTCTGGATCGTCCTCGGCGTGGGATACGTCGCGTTGCTGCCGTGGGGGATCGCGCAGTACCGCCGGATGCGGCGATACGCGGATTCCGTGGGGGATCTGGCGCGAGCGCCGGAGCCGGTGCGGGCGTCGGGTACGGGCGCCGAGGCGTCCGCTCCGCGGTCGTCCGTCTCCTCCGACTGACCCGCCCGCGCCCTGTCGGCGGTCCCCGCTACCGTCGACCCATGCCCGAGGGTGACTCCGTCTTCGTCCTCGCGGCGCGGCTGCGCGCCCAGGTCGACGGCGCGCTCATCGCCGACGGGGAGCTGCGGTCGGGCGCACGGGCGGGTGCGCGGCTCGGCGGGCGGCGGATCACCGGGTTCGACACGCACGGCAAGCACCTGCTCATGCGGCTCGACGACGGCAGCACCCTCCACACGCACCTGCGCATGCAGGGCTCGTGGACGGTCACGGCGGCGGGGAAGCGCGTGCCCGAGCGGATCCAGCACCAGGTGCGCGTGCGCCTCCACCTCGACGACGGCCGCACGCTCTGGGGCATCGACCTGCCGGTGGTCGAGCTGATCCCGACGCGGGACGAGCGCGCGGTCATCGGGCACCTCGGACCTGACCCGCTGCGCGACGACTGGGATCCGGCGCTCGCCGTGTCCCGCCTCGCGGCCCGCCCCGACGACACGATCCGCGCCGCCCTCCTCGACCAGCGCCCGATGTCCGGCCTCGGCAACCTCTGGGTCAACGAGGTCGGCTTCCTGCGCGGCGTGCACCCGGCCACCCGCGTCCGCGACGTGGACCTCCCGCCCCTGGTCGACCTCGCCGCCCGCTCCCTCCGCCGCTCGGCGGCGGTGCCGGCGGCGTACCAGATCACGACGGGCGATCCCCGCCGCGGCCGCACCCACTGGGTGGTCGGCCGCGCGGGCCGACCGTGCCTCCGCTGCGGCACGACGGTGATCGGCGTCGACGACCCGGGGAGCACGAGCGAGCGCGCGCGGCGGGCGTGGTGGTGCCCGGCGTGCCAGCCGGAGGTGCCGTCCCCCTGACCGCCGCGCCCGGACGAGCCGACCCGGTTCCGCTCGGGCAGGGTCGCCGCGAGACTGGATCCATGCCCTCCGACGACCTCGCCCGCTGGCTGCGCGCGCAGCCCTCGCTCACCGGATCCGCACCGCCGTTCGACCTCGACGCCCTGCCCCACGACCCCGACGAGCTGTTCCGCGAGTGGATCACGGCGGCCGCCGACGCGGGCGTGCCCGAGCCGCACGCCGCGACCCTCGCGACGGTCGACGCCGACGGCCTGCCCGACGCGCGCACGCTGATCCTCAAGGACGTCGGCCCGCGCGGCTGGGCGTTCGCGGGCACGCGCTCCTCGGCGAAGGGCGCGCAGCTCGACGCGAACCCTGCCGCGGCGCTGTCGTTCTGGTGGCAGCCGCTCGTGCGGGCGGTGCGGGTGCGCGGATCCGTCGAGGAGGCCACCGCGGAGGAGAGCGCCGCCGACCTCGCCGCGCGCTCGGCCGCGGCGCGTGCCGACGTGGATCCGGGCGACTGGGTGCTGTGGCGCATCCGGCCGGTGCACGTGGAGTTCTGGCAGGGGTCGCCCGACCGGCGGCACACGCGGATCCTGTTCGACCGCGTCGGGGAGACGTGGAGCCGTTCCGGAGCGGGCGGCGAGGGGGCCGCCCCGCGGGCCTGAGCGGGCGCCCGCAGCCACCGAGCACGACGAGGCCCGCCCCGCGGAGAGCGGGACGGGCCTCGTGTCGTCGAAGGGGCGCCTACGCCAGCGACGCCACCCCGAAGACCGCCGCCGCGATCCCGAAGCCCATGAGGCCGATGGTGGTCTCCATCACGGTCCAGGTCTTGAGGGTCGTCTTCACGTCCATCTCGAAGAATCGGCCGACGAGCCAGAAGCCGGAGTCGTTCACGTGGCTCGCGACGACGGAGCCACCGGCCACCGCCACGACGAGCGCCGCGACCTGGAACGCGTTGTAGTCGCCCGCGAGGATCGCCGGGGAGATGAGGCCCGCCGCGGTGGTGAGCGCGACGGTCGCGGATCCCTGCGCGATGCGGAGGATCGCCGCGATGAGGAAGCCGGCCAGGATGATCGGGATGCCGAGGTCGCCGAGCACGTCGGCGAGGGCGTCGCCGATGCCGCTGGTGCGGAGGACGCCGCCGAACATGCCGCCGGCGCCGGTGATGAGGATCACGGAGCAGACCGGACCGAGCGCCGACTCGAGCGTCTTCTCGAGCGCGCTCTTGTCGATCCCGCGGCGACGGCCGAGCATGAACGCCGCGAACAGCAGCGAGATGAGGAGCGCGACGGGCGTCTCGCCGATGGTCCGGAGCACCTGGTACCAGGCCTGGTCGCTCGTGCCCTCGGGGAGGATCCCGCCGGTCGAGGCCGCGTTGAGGCCGGTGTTCATGAAGATGAGGATCAGCGGGAGCAGCAGCACGGCGAGGACGGTGCCGAACTTGGGCGGGTTCGACTCGGCGTGCTCGTCGGCCTGGCCGAGGATCGAGGGGATCGGCAGCACGAACTTCTTGCCGACCCAGATCCCGTAGAGGTACGCGGTGACGTACCAGGTGGGGATCGCGGCGATGAGGCCGACGATGATCACGATGCCGACGTTCGCGCCGAAGAACTCGCTGGCGGCGACGGGCCCGGGGTGCGGCGGCACGAAGATGTGCATGACCGAGAAGGCGCCGGCCGCGGGGAGGCCGTAGCGGAGCACGCCGCCGCCGAGGCGACGGGCCACCGAGAAGACGATGGGCAGCATCACGACGAGGCCGGCGTCGAAGAAGATCGGGAAGCCGAAGATCAGGGACGCGACACCGAGCGCGAAGGGAGCGCGCTTCTCGCCGAAGAGGCGGATCAGGGTGTCGGCCAGCGTCTTCGCGCCGCCGCTGGTCTCGACCAGGCGGCCGAGCATCGCGCCGAGTCCCACGAGCAGGGCGACCGTGCCGAGCGTGGAGCCGAAGCTGCCGACGAGCACGGTCACGATCTGCGAGGTCGGGATCCCGGTGGCGAACGCGGTGACGAGGCTCACGAGGATCAGGGCGACGAACGCGTGGACGCGCAGCGCGATGATCAGGAACAGCAGGACGGCGATGGCGCCCGCGGCGATAAGGAGGAGCGGACCCGCGGTGAGGGTCTGCGTCCAGTCTTCGATGGTCATGTTCTCTCCGTTGTGAACCGTGCGGTGTGGCTGGTGGTGGTGCGGGTGAGCGGTGCGGCGGGCGCGCTCTAGCGGGCGTCGAGCCCGAGCGCGCGGACGATCCGCTCGGTGACCTCGGCGGGCGTGCCCGTGTTCTCGACGAGCAGGCCGTGCTCGTCGTCGGCGAGGGGCTCGAGCGTGCTGATCTGCGACGGCAGCAGCGAGGCCGGCATGAAGTGGCCGCTGCGGGTCTTCATCCGCTCGAGGATCAGCTCGGTGTCGCCGGTGAGCTGCACGAGGTGCACCTCGCCCTCGGCCTCGCCGAGCAGGTCGCGGTAGGAGCGCTTGAGCGCGGAGCAGGTGACGACGGTGCTGCGGCCGGCCTCGGCCTCGCTCGTCATCCAGTCGCGCATGGCGCGGAGCCACGGCCAGCGGTCGTCGTCGGTGAGCGGCGTGCCGGCCGTCATCTTGGCGATGTTCGCCTCGGGGTGGAACTCGTCCGCCTCGGCGAAGGTCCAGCCGAGCCGCTCGGTGAGGGCGGTGGCGATCGTGGTCTTGCCGGATCCGGAGATCCCCATCACCACGATGTGGCGCGGTCGTGCGGGCATGCGGACTCCCTTGTCGGTCGATGCGGACGGCGACGGGTCGCCGTGCCGAGAAAGGTAACACCTTTCCTGGGCGAGGTGTTCGGCCGCGCCCCCGCCCGACCTATGGTTGACCGATCGACCACGTGGCCGACGTCCACCCGGAGAGGACCATGACGACGCAGTCAGCGCCCACCCCGGCAACGGCGAACGCCGCCGCGGATCCTGCCGCTTCGGGTCCCGCCGCCGCGACTCCCGCCGCTCGGGTTCCCGCCGCCGAGGTGATGGCCACGCGGATCATCGACGCGCTCGGCCGCGACATCGTCGACGGCGCGCTCGCCGAGGGCAGCCGCCTCACCATCGAGGACCTGCAGCAGCGCTTCGGCGTCTCCCGCACGGTGGTGCGCGACTGCGTGCGCGTGCTCGAGGCGATGGCGCTGATCGTGCCGAAGCGCCGCGTGGGCCTGGTGGTGCAGGGCCCGGACCGCTGGAACGTCTACGACCCGCGCATCATCCGCTGGCGCCTCACCGGCCCCGGCCGCTCGGACCAGTTCCGTTCCCTCACACAGCTGCGCCGCGCGGTCGAGCCGGTCGCGGCGTCACTGGCAGCGCGCAATGCGACCACCGCACAGCGCACGCGCATCGCCGAGCTCGCTGTGGATCTCCGCCGCCTCGGCGAGGCCGGCGCCCTCGTCGACTTCCTCGCCGCCGACATCGAGTTCCACCACCTGATCCTCGAGGCCAGCGGCAACGACATGTTCTGCGCCCTCCGCGAGGTGATCACGGAGGTGCTCAGCGGCCGCACGCACCAGGGGCTGATGCCGCGGACGCCGCGGCCGCATGCGCTGGATACCCACGAGCAGGTGGCGCATGCGATTCGCGACGGCGACGCGGCGACGGCGGAGGCGGGGATGGCGTCGCTGCTAGCGGAGGTCAGCAGCGCGATCCGCTGACGCTCCGCAAAGCGCAGCTTGAACATCGCCTACTTGTATTTCAAAAGAAGCACGCGTCGCATCTGCGCGCATCCGTCCGCGTTTCCACTCCTGAGTAAGCATGCTGCACCCCCTTCGTCTCCCGGTTAGTGAGGGCCGAGGGCGGAAGTCAACGATGGAGGGTGGCCCAGCCGGCCGTGAGTTTGTGCCGCACAGTACGATCCTCAAACGACGTCGTCATCATTGGCCGCACCGCCAAGCGCGGAAAGAGTATGGTGTACCAAATAAGGAGCGCACAGGGGCGAGTGCCCAGATCGCCGACCGTTCCCCGATCACTAGCATGGGTCCAAAGATGATGGTATGGAATTAAGCTTCGAGGGGGACGATCTGAGGCAACGCATACTGGACCCCTTCGCCGGAGACTGGCCCTCCTCGGCCGCACTCGCTGATGTTCAAACCATCATCGCAGACATGCGCGCCGCTGCCACTATCACCGAAGTGCCCGTTGGTGTACCACTATTGGATGACGCTAGCGTTAGCGCTTTGCGGATAACCGTCGGAGATACGGGAGCCTTCGATTGTAGAGTCGATCATGTTACAGTGCGGCGGTTGCCTAATGGTAAACCTGACTGGGATCGCGTAAACAGACTTAAAATCGTGGCATGGGAGGCGAAAGAATTTTGACTTCGCATACAATGAGCAACTCCGAGCCCAAGTGGGCATCGGCCCCGGGCGCGACAATTCTCAGAATACTATCTTCCCGGTCGCTCACAATCGACGATCTCGCTGACGCGCTACAAATTGGGGACCCGCAGACACGTCGTTTACTGGATGGTGACATCAGTGTTGATGAGACTCTTGCGATCAGATTGTCAAATTTCCTCGGGTCGACGCCCCGCTTCTGGGCATCGCGAGAAAGCGACTACCGCACCTCACTAAGTTTGCTTGATGCGGACGCGTTGGCAGAACGTTCGCCAGTTGAGGAGATGATCAATCGCGGATGGATAGGCAATGTCGCTGGATGGGAGGATCGGGCGCAAGCTCTACTCGACTTCTACGGTGTGGCCACTACTAATGACCTGACCAATCTTTGGAAGACACGGTTTGCCGACGCAAGATTCCGAACGTCTAGTGCCTACGCGTCGGACGATCTCGCCGTTACCGCATGGCTTCGTCAAGTCGAAATAGAAGCATGTGATCAAACGATTTCTCAGTGGCGTAAATCGGATTTGCATGCAATGCTGCCGGATCTTCAACGCTTGTCGAGAATTGGTGATCCGGAGAAATTTCTCACTCCTCTGCGCGCCCTGCTAAACGGTGCTGGTGTGGCGCTAGTAGTGCTGCCTGCCACGCAGGGTAATCGACTTAGTGGAGTCGCATTTAAGGCGACTGACGGTCGTCGAATAGTAGGCTTGACCGCTCGCCACCTCGCAGAAGACCATTTTTGGTTCACCTTGGTGCATGAGATAGGCCATTTAGTGCTTCATGACGGCGAAGAATCTTTCTTTGACAACTTAGACGTGGCTGACGATCTTTCTGCATCCGAGACAGAAGCAAATGAGTTTGGACAGACTGCGCTGTTACCGCGAGGGGTGGGTGAATTTAGAAGTTCGCGTGTAACCACGCGGTCCGTCATATCTTACGCAGCTAGACAGAAAGTATCGCCGGGCGTAGTAGTAGGCCAACTTCATCACTCGCAAGTAATAAGACAGAACCAGTTTCGCTCTTTAATTCGAAGATTTAGATGGGATGGGGCTACGCTGAAAAGCGCACGTAGTTAGTAGGAGTCTTCTGCCAGTTGCAAATGGAATCCTCTATTACGTCTGGCGATACCTCAATGGCTCGTGCAAGTGCTGCTAGCTCGCTCTGCAGCTCCTGCGCACTTCCCGCTCTAGGATCTCCTCGCAATAACAGCCGAGCTCCGGTAAGCGGCCCAGTGGCACCGACTAGGTATGAATGTGGCGGTCGGGCGTCTAATAGGTTGAGCTTACCAAGCATTGTCGTATAGTCGAATTTTGCGATACGTCCGAACTGAACGACATCACGTAGCGATGCATATACCGCTTGAAAAGTCTCTTCCGGTGTGTGCCCTTGAAGAGATTCGAATCTCTCTTTATGGTCCCCGCCTGCATCTAAAACCCATTTTACGTATGACTCAACTGCCGCGCCCGTGCCGCGGTCGCCAAGCGCGTCTAAGCTGACATATTTCCTATGATTACCAAAGCCCCTTGGGCCTGGCGCCTGCGCATAATCTTGTTGATGCTCTTCAAGCCAGAAACGAAACGACGTTGGGTCAGCCGCGATACGAGTCCATGTCCACCATCGCGACGGCTCGGAATTAAACGCGCTATAAGTGTCCCGAATGTATCGCCAGCCTGCAATTTTATGCTTTCCAAAATGCACATACAGAAAGACCAACCAGGCGGCTTCGTCCAAATCACCGGAATCGTTGTGGAGAATGGCTGCCTTTAGGGGGTCGAATCCTATAGACGAAGGGTTCGTCGCGCTAGGGTCCAGTCTTCGACTGCGCAACCGCTCTGTATAAAGTACGCGCTGTTCGCTATCGATGATTTGTTGTATGAGCGTGTCTCGGAGGTCTGGCGTTGCGAGACCTGGAAGCGGCCCTATCTTTGCCTCGTACTTCCTAATTGCAGTGTCGAGCCGAGTCCAGTCGGCGACGTAGTTTTTACGCATGTTAAAGTGCTCCCAACGCATAGCATTTTTCGAGCGTGGCTGTTCCATATACTGTCGCTGATAACATTTCATGCAGCTTTCGCAAGGTCTCTTTATCGGAATCTTTGAACGCCCGCCAAGCCCCTAGAACAAGCCCGAGATTGCGCCAGTAGGATGACGAATCATCTGGATAAAGGGGTTGAAGGCCGTTGCGCATGTTAGATTCCGCGTTCAGTAGTTGTTGGACCATCTCCCATGGGTCTTGTAGGGGCATAGGGGGCATGGGGTAGAGCGGGAAGGAGCCTTCATCTAGATACGCCCTCGCATCAGCTTCCCGTTCCGAGTACACGTGAAGACTGCCAACCATATGTGTGTATGTTCCTAGGTCATACCCCAGCGAACGGGCGACAAGTTCCTGGAGAAATGTGAACGCAAATACGTCCGGCATCAAACCTAAAATTGCGTCATTCGACCGCATATACGTAATGAGGTCGACCCTGCCATTGCGCACGAAAAATTGCAGTGTGCATGTGCATGGCACATCTCTTGGGTTCCCGTGGACGTCGTCGCGATCGTAAAGCTGAACAACAGCCTTACGAGTAGATGGGCTTGACGTCAACTGAGCTATGACCCCATGAATTTGTGCATTATTACCTAACCCAAATAGGCGCGGGCCGTAGGAGCCTCCATACTCACCTACGGCTTCGCCATAACGTGGTAAGTAGTATAAAATATGGGCGGGATCGCTACTCCCATCTAAGTACCACGTCAGTTCTCCCAATGCGCTAAATAACCTGCCGCGGTTGGCACTTCTACTCATGCGGGCAAGAGGATTAGTCAATGTGAGCGACACTCCGCGCAGCTCCTTGCTTAGTCCACGGGACGATTCCACCTGGTCGCCGTCATCCAAAAGCCTGGGAAGACACGCGGCTAAGAGGTCATCAAGGGAGTTTGCGGAATGGGTAAAGCCCACCAGTCATCCTCTTGTTTTGTTCAAAGTTCATCTTTGAAGATTGTTAGTGTAAGCACTCGATACGCCAGTATTCCGTCTCGTGCGGGATTACGCGTTGTCTAACTAGCGTGCTTGCACCCTACGGGTAAATGCTGCTGACGCAACGCAGCGTCCCCCGCTTTGGGGGTCTCTTAGTGCGACGCGCCAAGCCGGTACGGTCGCCGAACGTGAAGCCCGTAACTATCATGGCGCCATGATCACTGTGCAGTCGACAACATCCCGGGCTATAGCGTTTCGAAACGACCAGAACGGACACGTATTCGACGCAAGACGAAGTGAGGACCACCGCGAGGAGTACTGGGTAGTGCGCCGACGTAGGGGCTCGCTGCGAGACGTCGACGGCGACGTCTGGGGGCGAGCGGAGCGACGAGGAGATATTTGGTTTGGTTATGCAGGAAACCTGCCTGACACAGAAGGCAGACGTTGCGCATCCCGGGATTCGGCGTTTGAATGGATCACTAACGACGGGTCTCAAGTGCCCGGATAGTGAATAGCCCTGGCGGAGGGTTGGGTTACGTTTCTTCTACAACTGTCGCGCGCCGCGTAGGTACTGAACCAGCGTCGGGTGCTCGCATTTGGTTGGGACAGAAGGTCGGCTGCCGTCGTGTGAAGTGCATTGAGGCGGTGGCGGTATGCATTGAAACTATCTGGAGCGAGTGACGGGAATCGAACCCGCGCTATCAGCTTGGGAAGCTGAAGTTCTACCATTGAACTACACTCGCGCGACCGGCCAGGAGCCGGGTCGAGACCACAGCCTAGCAAGAGTCCGGCCGGGCGCCACCCAGCGCCGGTAGGCTCCTGCCGTGCTCCTCTCCGACCGTGACATCACCGCCGAGCTCGACGCCGGACGAGTGGCCCTCGATCCCTACGACCCCGGGATGCTGCAGCCCGCGAGCATCGACGTGCGCATCGACCGCTTCTTCCGGCTGTTCGACAACCACAAGTACCCCTACATCGACCCCGCCGAGGACCAGCCCGAGCTCACGCGCCTCATCGAGTCGAAGCCGGGGGAGCCGTTCATCCTGCACCCGGGCGAGTTCGTCCTCGGGTCCACGTACGAGCTGGTCACGCTGCCCGACGACGTCGCCGCGCGCCTCGAGGGCAAGAGCTCGCTCGGCCGCCTCGGCCTCCTCACGCACTCCACCGCCGGCTTCATCGACCCCGGGTTCTCCGGCCACGTCACGCTCGAGCTGTCGAACGTCGCGACGCTGCCCATCAAGCTCTGGCCCGGGATGAAGATCGGCCAGCTCTGCTTCTTCCGCCTGTCGTCGCCCGCCGAGAAGCCCTACGGATCCGGCGAGTACGCCTCCCGCTACCAGGGCCAGCGCGGCCCGACCGCGTCTCGCTCGTACCTGAACTTCGTGCACACCGACGTGACGGTGACGGATGCGGGGCAGTCGGGGGAGTAGCCCGGCCGGCCGGCCGGACGTCGCTCACGCAGGGCGCGCGGCCGACGCGGCATCGGCCGCCACCTGCACGGCGTCCGAGGGCTCGCGTCCGAGCAGCGTCGCCAGTTCCCCGCTCGTCCCGGCGAGGAACCCGTGCCGCACGGCCGTGTGGATCGACATCAGCATCGCGGGCTGGAACGGCTTGAGGCCGGCGCCCTCGTAGGACGCCCGGCGTGCGGCGAGGTCGATCCGGTCGAGCGGCGCGCCGACCCGGTCGGCGACCGCGGATGCCGTGATCGCCGGACCGACGAGGTCGTACGTCCGACCCGCGTGCACCTGCGGATCGCGGGCCACGACGGCCGCCGCCTCCGCGAGATCACCGCGCGCGACGGCCGCCAGGGCGCCGTCCCCGAACGCCGACTCCAGCCGGGATCCGCGCCAGGTCAGCAGCGCGCCGAACAGCTTCGCGTACAGGCCGTTCCGCAGCACGGTCGACGGCACGCGGCTCCGCGCGAGGCGCCGTTCGGTCCAGCGGTGCGCGAGCGCGAAGGCGAGGTGATCCCCGGCCGCGGCCACGCTCGTGTAGATCACGTGCCCGACGCCGTCGCGCTCGGCCGCGGTGATCGCCGCGTCGTGCCGGGCGGTGACCACGTCGTCCTCGGCCTCGCCCGCCGAGACGAGCACCAGGGTGTCGACGCTGGCGAAGGAGATCGTCGCCGGGTCGTCGAGGTCGATGCGCCGCATCCCGTCGGCGCCGGAGCGGCTGCTGCCGGTCGCGTCGACGTCCGCATCGCGGAGGTGCTGGAGGATGGCGGAGCCGAGCTGGCCCGTGGCGCCGGTGACGAGGATCATGGATCCACCTCTCGTGGTTCGGATTCGGTGACGTCACCGAGCGTGCTGCGACACCCGACCCCTCACAAGGAGGCACTTCCGTGTCACTCACGCACACCACG
The DNA here is from genome assembly GCF_003576405.1 of Clavibacter lycopersici. Taxonomy (GTDB): domain Bacteria; phylum Actinomycetota; class Actinomycetes; order Actinomycetales; family Microbacteriaceae; genus Clavibacter; species Clavibacter lycopersici. Next base: position 6,016 of record NZ_QWGT01000023.1, on the reverse strand, counting down.
GTGACCGCCGACCTCGAGCCATGCGGTCGCGAGGATCACCCGGACTGCGGGATCCGCGACGTGCTCGACCGCGTGGGCGACACGTGGTCGGTGATGGTCGTCGTCGAGCTGGCGGCGGGGGAGCGGCGGTTCCGCGAGCTGCAGCGCGCCATCGACGGCATCTCCCAGCGCATGCTGACGCTCACCCTCCGGCGTCTCGAGCGCGACGGGCTCGTGACCCGCACGGTCTTCCCCACGGTGCCGGCCCAGGTCTCGTACGCGCTGACCCCTTCGGGCAGCCGGTTGACGCACCTCGTGAAGGCGCTCGGCGACTGGGCGCTCGCGGAGCGCGCGGGCATCGCGGAATCACGCGAGCGCTACGACGCGGAGCACCCGGGGCACGCGATCCGCTGAGCGTGCAGCGCGCTAGGCGTCCGGATCCCCCACCGCCGGCCCCGAGTGGTGGTGGTCGAACACCACGCTCGTGCGGGTCGACGCGACGGCCGGGTGCGCCGAGAGGTGCTGGAGGACGAAGTCGCGGAGGTGGTCGCTGTCGCGGACGGCGATGTGGACGATGAAGTCCTCGGATCCGCCGAGGAAGAAGAGCTGCACCACGTCGGCGAGCTCGCGCATCTCGGAGGCGAACGCGGCCATCTCGTGGCGGGCGCCCGCGCGGATCGCGATGCTGATGAGCGCCTGCAGGCCCACGCCCACCGCGTCGGCGTCGATCGTGGCGGTGAATCCCGTGATCACGCCGCGCTCGACGAGGCCGCGCACCCGGGTGACGCACGTCGACGGCGCGATGCCCGCCTGCTCGGCGAGGCGGCTGTTCGGGGTGCGCGCGTCGGCGCGGAGGAGCGCGACGAGCTTCCGGTCGATCGCGTCGAGCGGCTCGGGCGCCCGCAGTTCCTTCGTCGTCATCGGGTACTCCTCGGCTAGCGGGCGCACGATCGAGCAGATCGAACGGCTATCGCCGATGATCCTACGGAGTTCACGCGCCCGAAACGCACGATGGCCAGCATGAGACCTGCCCTCCCGCATCGCTGCCGCCGGCCGCACCTCGCGGGGAGACGAGACGGAGCACGCGCATGAAGGTCGGGATCCCCACCGAGATCAAGAACAACGAGAACCGGGTCGCCGCGACCCCCGCGGGCGTGCACGAGCTCGTGCGGCGCGGACACGAGGTGCTCGTGCAGGAGGGCGCGGGGCTCGGATCCAGCATCACCGACGCCGACTACGTCGAGGCGGGCGCGACCATCGTCGCCACCGCCGACGAGGTGTGGGGCGCCGCCGACCTGCTGCTCAAGGTCAAGGAGCCGATCCTCGAGGAGTACCCCCGCATGCGCCCGGGCCAGACCCTCTTCACCTACCTGCACCTCGCGGCGTCGCGCCCCTGCACGGACGCGCTCGTCGCCTCGGGCACCACGGCCATCGCCTACGAGACGGTGCAGCTCCCGAACCGCCAGCTCCCGCTCCTCCAGCCGATGAGCGAGGTCGCCGGCCGGCTCTCCACCCAGGTCGGCGCGTACCACCTGATGCGCGCGGCGGGCGGGCGCGGGATCCTCCTCGGCGGCGTCCCCGGCACCCCGAAGGCGCGCGTCGTCGTGATCGGCGGCGGCGTCGCGGGCGAGCACGCCGCGGCGAACGCGCTCGGCATGGGCGCCGACGTCACGATCATCGACCTCTCCATCCCGCGCCTCCGCGAGCTCGAGATCCGCTTCGGCGGGCAGGTTCAGACGCGCGTCTCCTCGGCCTACGAGATCGCGGCGCAGCTCAAGGACGCCGACCTCGTGATCGGCTCGGTCCTCATCCCCGGGGCGCAGGCGCCGAAGCTCGTGACCGACCAGATGGTCGCGACCATGAAGAAGGGATCCGTGCTCGTCGACATCGCCATCGACCAGGGCGGATGCTTCGAGGGATCCCGCCCCACCACGCACGACGACCCCACCTTCGACGTGCACGACAGCGTCTACTACTGCGTCGCCAACATGCCGGGCGCGGTGCCCGAGACGTCGACGCGCGCGCTGACCAACGCGACGCTGCCGTACGTGATCGCGCTCGCCGAGAAGGGGTGGAAGCGGGCGCTCGCGGAGGATCCCGCGCTCGCGCTCGGCCTGAACGTGCACGACGGGCACGTGACGAACTCGCACGTGGCCGCCGCGCTCGAGATGCCGCTGACGCCGGTCGCGGACGTCCTGGCCTGAGGCCCGGCCGGCCCGGCCGACGCGGGATCGTGACCCCGCGGCGGCCGGATCCGCCCGCATCCCTGGCAGGGTCGAAGCATGACCTTCCGCTACGCGCCCGAACCCGACACCAGCGCACCCCGCGAGCGGAAGACGTTCAACGGCGTCGGCCTCGCCGCGCTCATCGTCGGCGTGCTGTCGCTCATCGGCTCGGTCATCCCGATCCTCAACTACGTGTCGGGGTTCCTCGCGGTCGTCGGCATCGTGCTCGGGATCATCGGCCTGATCCTCAGGGACCGCCCCAAGGGCATGGCGCTCGGCGGCCTCATCGCGAGCGTCGTCGCGCTGATCCTCTCGATCGTGCTCGCGATCGTCTACACGGTGGGCATCGCCACGGTCATCGGCGACGCCGTCGAGGACTCGCGCTCCTCGACGAGCCCGGTGCCCCTGCCCGAGCCGCAGGGCGTCGAGACGCCGGACGACGGATCCGCGGTCGGCGACGTGACCGTCTCCTACGAGCTCACCGGCACCGTGCCCGCCGTGAGCGCCGCGTGGACCAGCCTGGTCGGCGAGGTGCTCGGCGCCGAGGAGGCCGAGTCCCAGCCGCTGCCGTTCACTCGCGAGGTCGTGCTGCCGGGCGGCAGCGAGTTCGACGACGAGCGCCTGATCCTCGTCGGCACGGGCGGCGCCGAGGAGGGCGACGTGACCTGCCGGGTCCTCGTGGGCGGGACCGTGCTCACCGAGCAGACATCCTCGGGCTCGGCTGCGCGCGCAGCCTGCGTCGTGACGGCCGCCGAGATCCGCGCGGCCGTCGGCTGAGACGGGCGACGCGCATGAGCGGCACCCGTCCGACGGCGGCGACGGCCACGGCGTGACGGAGCCGACGCCGTACGGGCCGGCCGACCCGGCCACCCCGGAGACCCCCTACGGACCGGCGACGCCCCCGCCCGATCCGCCTGAACCGCCCTCCCCGCCGGCCGCCCCCGTTCGCGGACGGAACGAGGCCGCGTGGACCGCGGTCGTGCTCGCCGTCCTGGCGCTCATCGGCGCGCTGGTGCCGGTGCTCGATCTCGTCACCGGGCTCCTCGCCGTCGTGGGCGCGGTGTTCGGGATCCTCGCGCTCACCCGGAAGCGACGGCGGAACTCCCGACCTCTCGCGATCACCGGGCTGGCGCTCAACCTCGTGGCGCTCGTGGCGTGGGTGATCGCGATCACGACGATCGTCGGCCTGGTGCTCGACACGTACCCGCCGTCGCCCCCGGATGCCGCGTCCAGCCCGGTGCCGACGACGCCCGCCACCCCCGAGATCGTCTACCCGGTCACGCTCACCGTCGAGCTGACCGGCAGCGCGCCGCAGGTGCGCACGATCTGGCTGGGCGGCCTGAACGAGGAGTACCGCGACGAGCCGGCGGATGACCTCCCCCTCACCCAGGAGCACGACGTCTACCTCACCGACGCCGCCTACTCCGCCGGCGACTACTTCAGCGTCACCGCCGTGCTCGGCGAGACGGGCGGCACCGTCTCCTGCCGGCTGCGGGTGGCGGACCGGATCCTGGCGGAGGACACCGCGTCGGGACGGGACGAGGCGGCGTCCTGCAAGGTGACGGCGTTCGACATGCTCGACTACCGGCAGACCGCGGAGTGAACGGGTCCGCGGAGCAGGCGGGCCCGGTGGATCAGCCCGCGGAGCGCGCCGCGCCCGCGACGGCGGAGCTGCCGAGGTCGTCCTTCGGGAGCGCCTCGCCGGCGGCGACCGCCTCGATCCACGCCTCGGTCGTCGCCACGGCGGCGAAGTTGGAGTGCAGCAGCGTCATGAGCGTGCCGTGCACGGTCGCCGCGTCGACGGATCCCGCGGCGTTGGCGAGGGCGATCGCCCCGGTCGCGTCGGACAGGACCTCGGCCGCGATGTCGAGCCCCTCCGCCTCCACCGACGACGCGAGGATGCAGTTGTTGGTCATGTAGCCGACCAGCGTGATCGCGTCGAGGCCCTCCGCGCGCAGCCAGTCGACGAGGTCGGTCCCGGCGAAGACCGAGCCCTTCGACTTCACGAGCCCCTTCCAGGCGTCCGTGCGGCGGGACTCGATCTCAGGGTGCAGGCGGTACGCGTCGCTCGTCGGGTCGAAGACGGGCGCGCCCTCGCCGGCGGTGTGCTGCACGACGACGATCGGGATCCCCGCCGCCGTCGCCGCGTCGATGGCGCGGGCGATCACGCGCACGGACCCGGCCGGATCCGGGTGGCGGATCTCGAGCGGTCCGGCGAAGTACTCCTGCTGGACGTCGACGAGGACGAGGGCGCGGCGGGGTGCGGTCATGGGGGCTCCTGTGAGGTCTCGCGGCACGGCGGGTGCCGCGTCCGTGCTCCGATCATCGCGTCGGCCCGCGGCGCGCGCCCGTGGCCCGCGGGCATGCCTACGATGGATCCGTGCCACATGATGCCGAGCGGCTGAGGATCGCGGTCTACGCCTTCGACGGCGTGACGCTGTTCCACCTCGGCGTGCCGCAGATGGTCTTCGACGAGGTGCGACGGCAGGGGCTCGGCGACTGGGAGACCGTGCTGTTCTCGGACCGCGCCGGCTCGATCGTCACGGCGGAGGGCCACCGGCTCGGCGGGCTCTCGGGCCTCGCCGCCGCGGACGACGCCGACGTGGTCGTCATCCCGTCCTGGGTGGACGACGGCCGGGCTCCCGGACCGGGGCTGCGTCGCGCGGTCCTCGGCGCGCACGGCCGCGGCGCCGTCGTGGCGGGCCTCTGCCTCGGCGCGATCGCCGTCGCCGACCTCGGGCTCCTCGACGGCCGTGCCGCCGCCACCCACTGGAACGCGGTCGACGGCCTCGCGGCCCGCCACCCGGGGATCCGCGTGGACGGGCGCGCCCTCTACCTCGACCACGGCGACGTGCTCACCTCGGCCGGCACGGCGTCCGGGCTCGACGCGTGCCTGCACATGGTGCGCACGCGGCTCGGTGCGGCGGCGGCGAACAGCGTCGCGCGCAGCCTCGTGGTCGCGCCGCACCGGGAGGGCGGGCAGGCGCAGTACATCGAGCGGCCGGTCGCGGTGGAGCAGGCGGGGGATCCGATCCAGGCCGCGACCGCCTGGGCCCTCGCCCACCTCGACGACGACCTCGCCGTCGACCGTCTCGCGGCCGTCGCGCACATGAGCCGCCGGTCGTTCCTCCGCGCGTTCGGCCGGGCGACGGGATCGACGCCCGCGGCCTGGGTGCGCTCCCGACGGCTCGACGAGGCCCGACGCCTCCTCGAGACCACCGACCTGCCCGTCGAGCGGATCTCCGCGGACTGCGGCTTCGGCACCGCCGTCACCTTCCGGCAGGCGTTCGCCGGCGCGTTCGGCGTCACGCCGTCGAGCTACCGGCGCCGCTTCGACGCGCGCGCCTGAGCACGTGCGGCGCGGCGTCCCGCGGTGGGGGCGAGGTCCCCGAACCCTCCCTCGTCGTCCGACCGGCACGTGGTGGTGAGCTGTACCCGTGCACCGTTCCCGGTGCGAGGTGCGGGGCTGGCTCGTGCTCGGCTCTCGCCGGGTGCGCTGCCCTCCGCGCCACAGGTGGATCGGATCGCCCGCCGATCCATCGGGGTGTGCCCGCTCCGGACGACTACCGACTCGCCCCTAGCCTTCCGTCCCGTCGGGTTCCCCGACCAGCTCCACCTCCCAGTTCGCGCGCTGGATCCGCGCGTCGAGCTCCCGGAGCTCCCGGGCCGTGTCGTCCGCCCGCTCGCGCACCTCGCGGATGGGCAGCGCCGCGATCTGCCGCAGCTCGCTCCGCATCTGCCGCGGCGCGTACGAGCCGCCGCCCGCGCCGCCGCCCCGGCCGGAGGCGGCGTCGGCCGCTGACGTGAGGATC
>NZ_QWGT01000022.1 GCF_003576405.1 Clavibacter lycopersici | reverse complement strand
GCGGCGGCCGCCACCTCCGCGAGGTCGGCGAGCGGATCCGCCGCGTCGGCGATGCGCGCGGAGGCACCCGCGACGAGCGCACCCAGGACGCCGCCGAGGACGTCGCCGGATCCGGCCGTCGCGAGCCACGGCGTCCCGGCGCGCACGGCGATGCGCGTCGATCCCCCCACCACGAGCGTCGTCGCCCCCTTGAGCAGCACGCACACGCCGAGCTCCCGCGCCGCGCGCTCGGCCCAGCCCGGCGCGTCCGAGGCGATCTCCTCCGCCGACGCGAGGATCCCGGCGCCGTCCAGCAGCCGGGACAGCTCGCGGAAGTGCGGCGTGACCACCACGGGGCCCGTCGCGCGGCCGACCAGGTCGAGCGCGCCGGCGTCGACGACCGAGGGCAGGCCCTGCTCGAGCGCGGCGATGATCTGGTCCGTCGCGGCGTCGTCGCGGTGCGCCTGGTCCATGCCGGATCCGACCAGCCACGCCTGCACGCGACCGTCGGCCGTGACGACCTCGGGGCGCCGGGCGAGCACGGAGGCGGAGGCGCCGGCGGGGCCGAGGTAGCGGATCATGCCGACGCCCGTGCGCGCGGCGGCCTCGACGCCGAGGACCGCGGCGCCCGGGTAGCGGTCGGAGCCCGTCCGCACCCCGAGCACGCCGCGCGTGTACTTGTCGTCGTCGTCGCGCGGGAGGCGGATCGCCCGGCGCGTGCGCTCCGCGTCCTGCCGGATCCAGCCGTCGGGTGCGTGGTCGTGGTGCGCGTCGCTCATGCCCTCACGATAGGCGCGCGGGAATGCGGCGACCGCGCCGGGCCTTGGGTCCATGAGGCCGACGACGCCCTCCGCCCGTCCCCGCGCGCCGCGCCTCCTCGCGAGGCCAGCGGCCGCCCGCCTGGAAGGATCCCCATGACCACGTCCCCGCTCTTCGAGCCGATCACCGTGCGCGGCGTCACCGCCCGCAACCGCATCTGGGTCGCGCCGATGTGCCAGTACAGCATCGACGCGCGCGACGGCGTGCCCGGCGCCTGGCACCTCGCGCACCTCGGCTCGTTCGCACGCGGCGGCGCGGGCCTCGTGATGGCCGAGGCCACCGGGGTCAGCCCCGAGGCGCGCATCACGCCCGAGGACACCGGCATCTGGGACGACGCGCAGCGCGACGCGTGGAAGCCGATCGTCGAATTCATCCACGAGATGGGCGCGGTCGCCGCGATCCAGCTCGCGCACGCCGGCCGCAAGGCCTCCACCTACTCCTTCTCCGGCCGCGGCACCATGCCCGCCGAGGAGGGCGGCTGGGAGACGGTCGCGCCGTCCGCCGAGCCGTTCCCCGGCTACGGCACGCCGGTCGCGCTCGACGCCGACGGGCTCCGCAAGGTCGTCGACGACTTCGCCGCGGCCGCCCGCCGCTCGATGGACGCGGGCTTCGACGTGCTCGAGATCCACGCCGCGCACGGGTACCTCATGCACCAGTTCCTGTCGCCCCTCAGCAACCACCGCGACGACGAGTTCGGCGGCAGCCTCGAGAACCGGGCACGCCTCCTGCTCCAGGTGATCGACGCGGTGCGCGCCGAGCTCCCCGACGTCCCGCTGCTGGTGCGCTTCTCGGCCACCGACTGGGCGGGCGAGGCCGGCTGGGACGAGGCGCAGACCGCGACGGTCGCCGGCTGGGCCGCCGAGCACGGCGCCGACTTCTTCGACATCTCCACGGGCGGCAACACGACGGGCGTCACGATCCCGGTCGCGCCCGGCTACCAGGTGCCCTTCGCCGAGTACGTGAAGGAGCACGCGAAGGTCGCCCTCAACGCCGTCGGCCTCATCACCGAGCCCGCGCAGGCCGAGGCCGTCGTCGCCGAGGGCCGCGCGGACGCCGTGATGCTCGGCCGCGAGATGCTGCGCGACCCGCACTTCGCGCTGCGGGCCGCGCACGAGCTGGGCGTCGAGATCGACTACTGGCCCAAGCAGTACGACCGCGCGCGCTGGGCCGCCTGACCCGACGCCGCTCCGCACGCACGACGGCGCGGCACCCGAGGCGGGTGCCGCGCCGTCGTGCGTGCGGGTCAGACGCGCCGGGTGGCGTCCTGCACCTCGCCGACGAGCTCCTCGATGATGTCCTCGAGGAAGAGCACGCCCGTCGTCTCCCCGGCCTCCGTGAACGCGCGGGCGAGGTGCGCGCCGGAGCGCCGCATCATCGCGAGGGCGTCCTCGAGCTCGGTGCCCTCGAAGACCGACACCAGCTGGCGGATCCGCTTAGCCGGCACGGGCCGCACGAACTCGTCCGCCTCGTCGAGGTCGATGACGTCCTTGAGGTGCAGGTAGCCCGACGGCTCCCCCGCGCCGTCCACGATCACGTACCGCGAGAAGCCGTGCCGCGCGACCGCGCGCTCGACCTCGGAAGGGCTCGTGGTCTCGGGCAGGCTGACGAGCGCGCCCAGCGGGATCGCGATGTCCTGCACCTTCTTGCCCGTGAACTCGAACGCCGCGGTGAGCGCCCCCGTCCGGTCCTCCAGGAGCCCCTCGCGCGTCGACTGGTCGACGATCCCCTGGACCTCGTCGAGCGTGAACGCGCTCGCGGCCTCGTCCTTCGGCTCGACCTTGAACGCGCGCAGCACCGTGTTCGAGATCGCGTTGAGGGCCACGATGAGCGGCTTCACCACGCGCGCGATGCCGACGAGCGGCGGCGCGAGCAGCAGCGCCGCGCGATCCGGCACCGAGAACGAGATGTTCTTCGGCACCATCTCGCCGAGCACCACGTGCAGGAACGACACGATGAGCAGCGCGATGACGAACGCGATGGTCGAGATCGCCTCCTCCGGGAGCCCCGTCGCGCCCAGCGGGATCTCCAGCAGGTGGTGGATCGCGGGCTCCGACACGTTGAGGATCAGCAGCGAGCACACCGTGATGCCGAGCTGCGTGGTCGCGAGCATGAGCGTCGCGTGCTCCATCGCGTAGAGCGTGACGCGCGCGGCGCGGCTTCCCTCCTCGGCGCGCGGCTCGATCTGCGACCGCTTCGCGGAGATCACCGCGAACTCGGCGCCGACGAAGAAGGCGTTGACGGCGAGCAGCACGACGAGCGCGATGATCCCCCCGGCGTACTCACCCACGGGACGGCTCCTTCCTCATGGCGGCGCGTTCCGCGTCCGCCTGTCGTCCGGCCTCGCGGTCGGCCTGTCGCTCGGCCTGGCGGTCCGCCTGGCGCTCGGCGCGCGTGGTGCCGACCGCGGTGGCGACGGGCTCGGGCACGGGGGTGAAGCGGATCCGGTCGATGCGCCGCCCGTCGAGCCGCTCGACCCGCAGGGTGCCGCTCTCGAGCTCGAGCTCGTCGCCCACGACGGGCAGGCGGCCGAGCTCGCTCATGACGAAGCCCGCCGCGGTCTCGTACGGCCCCTCGTCGGGGATGCGGAGGCCCGTGCGCTCGAGGAGCTCGTCGGGCCGCAGCATGCCGGGGAACGTCAGCGAGTCGCGCGAGCGCACGACGCCCGCGCGGGTGCGGTCGTGCTCGTCGGCGAGCTCGCCGACCAGCTCCTCGACCAGGTCCTCCAGCGTCGCGACGCCCGCGGTGCCGCCGTACTCGTCGACGACCACGGCCATCTGGAACCCTCGGCCGCGCAGCTCGCCGAGGAGGTCGTCGAGCTTCATGGTCTCGGGCACGCGGATCGCCTCGGACTGCAGCGCGGTGACGGGCACGAGCGCGCGCTTCTCACGCGGCACGGCGACGGCCTGCTTCACGTGCACGAGTCCGATGACGTCGTCGACGCCGTCGTCCGTCACGGGGAAGCGCGAGTAGCCGGTGGTCATGGCCAGCTCGATCACTGTCTGCGCGCTGTCGGTGCGCTCGACCGACTTGACGCGGAGGCGCGGCGTCATGACGTCCGACGCCGTGAGGTCGGCGAAGCGCAGCGTGCGGCTGAGGAGCATCGCGGTGTCGTCCTCGAGGAGGCCGGCGAGCGCGGAGCGGCGCACGAGCGACGACAGCTCCTCGGCGCTCCGGGCGCCCGACAGCTCCTCCTTGGGCTCGATGCCGACGAGCCGCAGGATCCCGTTGGCGCTGTTGTTGAGCAGCAGCACGGCCGGCTTGAACACCGTGGTGAACAGGGCCTGGAAGGGGATCACGAGCTTGGCCGTCTCGCGCGGCAGGGCCAGCGCGAAGTTCTTCGGCACGAGCTCGCCGATGATCATCGACAGCAGGGTCGCGACGACGAGCGCCACGACGGTCGACACCGGGGGGACGAGCCCCTCGGAGAGGCCGGCGGACGTGAACGGACCGGCGAGCAGCAGGCTGAGCGCCGGCTCCATCGTGTACCCGGTGAGCAGCGTCGTCAGCGTGATGCCGAGCTGGGCGCTGGAGAGGTGGGTCGAGGTGATGCGGAGCGCGCGGATGGGCGGGCCGAGCCGCTTCTCGCCGCGCTCCTGGCGCTTCTCGAGGTCGGAGCGGTCCAGGTTGACGAGCGCGAACTCGCTGGCCACGAAGAGGCCGGTGCCGAGGGTCAGGAGGAGACCGACGGCGAGGAGGAGCCATTCATGCAAGGGGATGGCTCCCGTGCGCCGGGCGCGCGGCCGGCTTCAGTCGGAGGGGCGCGCGCAGCGGGGGTCTATGAGCAGGAGGGGGGTCGTCCATCGTCCGTCGAGCATACCGGGGCTCACCAGCCGACCGGCAGGGGCTTGCCCTCCTCGTAGCCCGCCGCGGACTGGATCCCGACCGCGGCCCGCTCGGCGAACTCGGTCCGCGTGCGCGCCCCGGCGTAGGTAAACGCGCTGCGGACGCCGGAGGTGATCGTGTCGAGCAAGTCCTCGAGGCCGGGGCGGAGCGGGTCGATGCGGATGCGGCTGGTCGAGATCCCCTCGGCGAACAGGGTGCGGCGCGCCAGCTCGAAGGCCTCGCGCCGGCCGAACCGCTCCTGCACGGCGCGCGTCGACGCCATGCCCCAGCTCTCCTTGGCGAGCCCGCCGTCGTCGTCGACGAGGAGCCGGCCGGGCGACTCGACGGTGCCCGCGAACCAGGATCCGATCATCACGCTGGCAGCGCCCGCGGCGAGGGCCAGCGCGACGTCCCGCGGGTACCGCACTCCCCCGTCCGCCCAGACGAGGGCCCCGGCGGCGCGCGCGGCCTCGGCCGTGTCGAGCACCGCCGAGAACTGCGGCCGGCCGACGGCGGTCATCATGCGCGTGGTGCACATGGCGCCGGGGCCGACGCCCACCTTGACGATGTCCGCGCCCGCCTCCACGAGGTCGCGCGCGCCCTCGGCGGTGACGACGTTGCCGGCGACGAGGGGCACGTGCGGGTCCAGGGCGCGGACGTCGCGGATGGCGCGGATCATCGCCTCCTGGTGCCCGTGCGCCGTGTCGAGCACGAGCACGTCGACGCCGGCCGCGAGGAGCGCGCGGGCCCGGCCGACGGGATCGCCGTTCACGCCGACGGCCGCGCCGACCGCGAGGCGCCCGTGGCCGTCGACCGCCGGCGCGTAGACGGTGGACCGCAGCGCGCTGCGGCGGCTGAGCGTGCCGACGAGCCGGCCATGGGCGAGCACGGGCGCGAAGTCGATCCCGGCGGCGTGCATCAGGTCGAAGGCCGCGCGGCCCGTGGGCACGTCGTCGGCGTCGAGGGAGGCGAGAGCGCCGTGGGGCAGGTCGCCGAGCCGCGTGCCGTCGGGCACGCCGGCGAGCTGCGTGCCCTCGAGGCAGCCGATCATCTCGCCGTCGGCGTCGCGCAGCACGATGCCGTGCCCCGCGATGGGAGGCAGCAGCTCGCGCGCCTGGCCGGCGGTGGCGTCGGGCGGCAGCTCGAGCGGCGAGTCGTAGGCGACGGGCTGGTCCTTGACCCGGTGGATCGCGGCGTCCAGCTCCTGCGGCCGGAGGTCCTGCGGCAGGATCCCGATGCCGCCGCGCCGCGCGAGCACGGCCGCGAGGCGCGGGCCGGTGACCGACCCCATGTTGCTCGCGACCACCGGGATGGTGCACGGCGTGCCGTCGCCCGGGGCGAGGTCGACGTCCATCCGGCTCGCGACGTCGGACCGGCCCGGGCTCAGGAACACGTCGGAGTAGGTCAGGTCGTGGGCGGGAGCCTCTCCGGTGAACCTCATGCCCCGACGCTAGACCGCCGTCCGGGCGCGCGCCAGGCCGCCGACGGGGCCGCGCTCCCGACGCGCCGCTCCCGTCAGGCCGACCGGGGGAAGGTTTAGGCTGGGTCATCGTGGACGCGCGGACGCGAACGGGCCGCGCGAGGCAGACGACCAACAGCAAGAGAGCGGGCGATCAACTGTGTCGAGCCAGGTGACTGGTACGGGGACCGATGACGGTTCCACGGGCGACTTCGGAGCCAACGAATGGCTCGTCGACGAGATGTACGAGAGGTTCGTGGTCGACAAGGACTCCGTCGACCGAAGCTGGTGGCCGATCCTCGAGAACTACCACGCGACCGTGATCGAGGGCCGCGAGGCGACGCCGGCGACCGGCGACCGGACCGCCGAGGCGCAGATCCCGGACTCCGAGTCCACCTCGGCTCCCGCGACGACCAACACGGGCACCCCGGCGCCGACGCCGGCTCCCGCGTCGGCCGAGCAGCCCGACGCGCAGGCGCAGCAGCCCGCGACCGGATCCCAGCCCGCCGCGCGCACGACGAGCATCGCGCCGAAGCAGCAGCCGATCCCCGCCCAGGCCCCCGCGAAGGCGCCGGCCAAGAAGGGCGCCGAGCCCACCCCGCCCGGCGAGGACGAGGTCTCCCCGCTCCGCGGCATGGCGAAGTCGCTCGCGACCAACATGGACGCGTCCCTCACCATCCCCACCGCGACGAGCGTCCGCACGATCCCGGCGAAGCTGATGATCGACAACCGCATCGTCATCAACAACCACCTGAAGCGCGCCCGCGGCGGCAAGGTCTCGTTCACGCACCTCATCGGCTGGGCGCTCATCCAGGCGCTCAAGGAGTTCCCGAGCCAGAACGTGCACTACGACGAGGTCGACGGCAAGCCCAGCGTCGTCTCCCCCGCGCACATCAACCTCGGCATCGCGATCGACATGCCGAAGCCCGACGGCACGCGCGCGCTCCTCGTCCCGAGCATCAAGGGCGCCGAGGCCATGACCTTCGGCGAGTTCCTCACGGCGTACGAGGAGCTGGTGAAGAAGGCGCGCTCCAACAAGCTCGCCGCGGGCGACTTCGCCGGCACCACGATCTCCCTCACCAACCCGGGCGGCATCGGCACGGTCCACTCCGTGCCGCGCCTGATGAAGGGCCAGGGCGCCATCATCGGCGCCGGCGCCCTCGAGTACCCGGCCGAGTTCCAGGGCTCCAGCCCCAAGACGCTCGTCGAGCTCGGCATCGGCAAGACGATCACGCTCACCAGCACCTACGACCACCGCGTCATCCAGGGCGCGGGCTCGGGCGAGTTCCTCAAGATCGTGCACGAGCGCCTCATCGGCCAGCACGGCTTCTACGAGGACATCTTCGCGGCGCTGCGCATCCCGTACGACCCGATCCAGTGGGCCACCGACATCAACGTCGACCTCTCCGAGCGGGTCTCCAAGACCAGCCGCGTGCAGGAGCTCATCAACGCCTACCGCGTCCGCGGGCACCTCATGGCGGACATCGACCCGCTCGAGTACCAGCAGCGCACGCACCCGGACCTCGAGATCACGAACCACGGGCTCACCTTCTGGGACCTCGACCGGGAGTTCGTCACCGACGGCTTCGGCGGCCGCCGCCAGGCGCTCCTCCGCGACGTGCTCGGCATCCTGCGCGACTCGTACTGCCGCACCATCGGCATCGAGTACATGCACATCCAGCAGCCCGACGAGCGCCGCTGGATCCAGGGCAAGGTCGAGCAGCCCTACGCGAAGCCGACGCACGACGAGCAGATGCGCATCCTCTCCAAGCTCAACGAGTCGGAGGCCTTCGAGACGTTCCTGCAGACCAAGTACGTCGGGCAGAAGCGCTTCAGCCTCGAGGGCGGCGAGTCCACCATCTCGCTCCTCGACACGCTGCTCCAGGGAGCGGCGGACCACGGGCTCGACGAGGTCGCGATCGGCATGGCCCACCGCGGCCGCCTCAACGTCCTCACCAACATCGCGGGCAAGAGCTACGGCCAGATCTTCCGCGAGTTCGAGGGCACGCAGGACCCGCGCACCGTGCAGGGATCCGGCGACGTGAAGTACCACCTCGGCACCGAGGGCACCTTCCGCGGCGTGCACGGCGAGGAGATGCCGGTGTACCTCGCGGCGAACCCGTCGCACCTCGAGGCCGTCAACGGCGTGCTCGAGGGCATCGTCCGCGCCAAGCAGGACCGGAAGCCCATCGGGACCTTCTCCGTCCTGCCGATCCTCGTGCACGGCGACGCCTCGATGGCCGGCCAGGGCGTGGTCTTCGAGACCCTGCAGCTCTCGCAGCTGCGCGCCTACCGCACGGGCGGCACGGTCCACATCGTGATCAACAACCAGGTGGGCTTCACCACGCCGCCGTCCGAGTCCCGCTCGTCGGTGTACTCGACCGACGTGGCCAAGAGCATCCAGGCGCCGATCTTCCACGTGAACGGGGACGACCCGGAGGCCGTGGCGCGCGTCGCGCACCTCGCCTTCGAGTTCCGCCAGGAGTTCAAGAAGGACGTCGTCATCGACCTCGTCTGCTACCGCCGACGCGGCCACAACGAGGGCGACGACCCGTCGATGACGCAGCCCCTCATGTACAACCTCATCGAGGCCAAGCGCTCGGTGCGGAAGCTGTACACGGAGGCGCTCGTCGGTCGCGGCGACATCACGCAGGAGGAGTACGACGCGGCGCAGAAGGACTTCCAGGACCGCCTGGAGCGCGCCTTCGCCGAGACGCACGCGGCGCAGACCTCGTCCATCCCCATCCAGACCGAGGACGCCGGCGCCGTCGCGGACCTCGAGCGTCCCGACTCCCAGCAGGACGACGGGCACGGCGAGCCCGAGACCACCGGCGTCTCCGAGGCGGTCGTCCACGCGGTCGGCGACGCGCACGACAACCCGCCGCAGGGCTTCTCCGTCCACCCGAAGCTGCAGGCGCTCATGCGCAAGCGCCTCGACATGAGCCGCAACGGATCCATCGACTGGGCCTTCGGCGAGCTCCTCGCCATCGGATCCCTGCTGCTGGAGAACACGCCCGTCCGCCTCGCCGGCCAGGACTCGCGCCGCGGGACGTTCGTCCAGCGCCACGCGGTGCTGCACGACCGCGACAACGGCCAGGAGTGGCTGCCGCTCGCGAACCTCAGCGACCGCCAGGCGCGCTTCTGGATCTACGACACGCTGCTCAGCGAGTACGCGGCCATGGGCTTCGAGTACGGCTACTCGGTCGAGCGGCCCGACGCGCTGGTGCTCTGGGAGGCGCAGTTCGGCGACTTCGCCAACGGCGCGCAGACCATCATCGACGAGTTCATCTCCTCGGCCGAGCAGAAGTGGGGCCAGCGCTCGAGCGTCGTGCTGCTGCTGCCGCACGGCTACGAGGGCCAGGGTCCCGACCACTCGTCGGCGCGCATCGAGCGGTTCCTGCAGCTCTGCGCCGAGCAGAACATGACGGTCGCACGGCCGTCGACGCCCGCGTCGTACTTCCACCTGCTGCGCCGCCAGGCGTACTCCCGGCCCCGCCGCCCGCTCGTGGTCTTCACCCCGAAGGCCATGCTGCGCCTCCGCGGCGCGACGAGCGACGTCGAGGCGTTCACGTCCGGCCGGTTCGAGCCGGTCATCGACGATGTGCGCATCGAGGACCGCGGCGCCGTACGACGCGTGCTGCTCCACTCCGGCAAGGTGCACTACGACCTGCTCGGCGAGCTGGAGAAGCGCCAGGACACGTCCATCGCCCTCGTCCGGCTCGAGCAGTTCTACCCGTTCCCCGAGGAGCAGGTGAAGCGGGTCGTCGAGTCCTACCCGGACGCCGAGGTCGTCTGGGTGCAGGACGAGCCCGAGAACCAGGGGGCGTGGCCGTTCGTGCACGTGGAGCTCGGCCGGGTCCTGCCCGACCGCGCCGTGCGGGTCGTCTCGCGTCCTGCAGCGGCGTCGCCCGCCGCCGGCTCGAGCAAGCGGCACGCGACCGAGCAGACGGACCTGATCGCGCGGGCCACCGCGGAGTGATCCGCGCGGGCTCCGCGCCCGAGACGACGAGAGGCCCGGTCCCCTGGGGGACCGGGCCTCTCGTCATGTCGGCTGTGGTGCGGCCGGGTGCGCCGCCGTACGGTCAGCCGAGCTTCGAGTAGCGGATGCCGGACGCGTGGTAGCCGCGTCGGGCGTAGAAGCGCGTGACGTTGTCGCGTGCGGCCGCCGAGGTCGCTAGGAACCGCGTGGCGCCGTGCCCGCGCGCCCACGCCTCGTAGTGGCGGATGAGGTCGGATCCGATGCCGCCGGCCTGTCGCCCCTCGCGCACGACCAGGATGATGAGCTGCGCCATCGGCTCGTCGTCGGCGAGGCCCCACATGAGGTGGCCGCCCGCGAGACCCGCGATGTCGCCCGCGTCGTCGCGGACCACCCACGTCTCGTGTCCGGCCGCCGCGGTCATGCGCGAGAGCCGCGCGGCGACGCGCTCCTCGTCCACCTCGTAGTCGAGCAGCCGGAGCAGCTCGACGATGACGGTGAGGTCTTCAGGAGACGGCGTCCCGAGGGACTGGATCGCATTGGTCACGTCCCGAGGCTACCCGCCGAGCGGGACCGCATCGGTCAGTGGGTGGCCTGGATGGCCCGCAGCTTCTCCATCACCTGCGTGCGCAGGTCCTCCGGGGCCGCCTCGGTGCAGGCGCGGCGCACGGTGTCCCGCAGGACGACGCCGACGCGGTGCTCGCGCGCGCAGTCCGGGCAGTTCGCCATGTGCTCGCGGATGTCGGCGGCGTCCGCCTTGTCGAGCTCGTGGTGCAGGTACTCCTCGAGATCCTTCTTGGCCTTGTCGCAGCCGCAGTCGCTCATTTGGTCGCTCCAGTGAGGTGCGCGGTGGAGATGCCCCGCTCGCGCGCGTAGTCGGAAAGCAGGCTCCGCAGCATCCGGCGGCCGCGGTGCAGGCGGCTCATGACGGTGCCCACGGGGGTCTTCATGATGTCGGCGATCTCCTGGTAGGAGAAGCCCTCGACGTCCGCGAAGTAGACGGCCATCCGGAAGTCCTCGGGGATGGACTGCAGGGCGTCCTTGACGGTGCTGTCCGGGAGGTGGTCGATGGCCTCGGCCTCGGCGGAGCGCGTGGTGGTGGCCGTGGCGCTCGTCGCGCCGCCCAGCTGCCAGTCCTCGAGCTCGTCGATGGTGCCGTTGTAGGGGTCCCGCTGCTTCTTGCGGTAGTTGTTGATGAAGGTGTTCGTGAGGATCCGGTACAGCCAGGCCTTGAGGTTCGTGCCCTGCTTGAACTGGTGGAAGGCCGTGTAGGCCTTCACGAACGTCTCCTGCACCAGGTCCTGCGCGTCGGCGGGGTTGCGCGTCATGCGCAGGCCCGCCGCGTACAGCTGGTCGATGTAGGGGAGCGCCTGCTCCTCGAAGAGCTCGCGGTTGTCGCCCGGCTGGGCGGGGCGCGGCTCCTCGGCCTGGGCCTCGTCGGCCTCGTGCTGGTCCGCGGCCTCCTCGGTGGAGTGCACGACGGCCTCCACGAGCTCCGCGGGCGCGGCCGACGCGGTGGGTGCGTCGCCCCCGGTGGTGTCGGCCGGCGCGTCGTGACTGGTGTTCCCTGAAGTGGCCATCAAGGCAGATTCTACGGCGCGCACGAGCTCGACGGACGGGGCCGCCGGTGCTGTCCTCGTGATCACGGGTGATCCTTCCCGGCCCGGGATCCGGGCCTGCCGGACGCGTGCCCGGTACTCTGGTGAACCCATGGAGATCTTCAGGTATTCCGGTCCGACCTTCAGCCCGTACGACGACGACCGGACCCACGCGCCCGTGCCGACGGACGACGGGCCGTGGGCCGCGCCCGTGGCCGACGGCCCGCTCGACGCGACCGTGGCGCTGCCGGGATCCAAGAGCCTCACCAACCGCGAGCTCGTGCTGTCCGCCCTCGCGGACGCCCCCTCGACGCTGCGGGCGCCGCTCCGTTCGCGCGACACGCGTCTGATGATCGAGGCGCTGCGGTCCCTCGGCACGGTGATCGAGGAGGTCGACGGCGACGGCGCGTTCGGCCCGGACCTCCGGATCACCCCGGCGGAGCTCGCGGGCGGCGTCACCATCGAGTGCGGCCTCGCCGGCACCGTGATGCGCTTCCTCCCGCCGGTGGCCGCGCTGGCCCTCGGCCCCGTCTCCTTCGACGGCGACCCGAGCGCCCGCCGCCGCCCCATGTCCGGCACCATCGAGGCGCTCAGGGCCCTCGGGGTCGACGTGAACGACGACGGCCGCCGCGCGCTGCCGTTCAGCCTCTACGGGACGGGCGAGGTGCCGGGCGGCGAGATCGCCATCGACGCCTCCGCGTCCAGCCAGTTCGTCTCCGGCCTCCTGCTCGCCGCACCCCGGTTCGCCCAGGGGCTGCGGCTCCGGCACACGGGCCGGACGCTGCCGAGCATGCCGCACATCGAGATGACGATCCGCACGCTCGCCGAGCGCGGCGTCGTCGTCGAGAGCCCCGAGCCCGGCCTCTGGATCGTGCCGCGATCCCCCATCGCCGGCCGCGAGGTGCGGATCGAGCCCGACCTCTCGAACGCCGCGCCGTTCCTCGCCGCCGCGCTCGTCGCCGGCGGCCGCGTGACGATCCCCGGCTGGCCCGAGGAGACCACGCAGGTCGGCGCCGACCTCGCGCACCTGCTGCCGCGGTTCGGCGCGGCCGTCACCCGCGAGGGCGGCGCGCTCGTGGTGGACGGCGGCCGGGGCCTCGCCGCGGGCGGACGCATCCCGGGCGTCGACCTCGACCTCAGCACCGGCGGCGAGCTCGCGCCTGCGCTGGTCGCGCTCGCGGCCCTCGCGGACGGGCCCAGCCGCATCACGGGCATCGGGCACCTGCGCGGGCACGAGACCGATCGCCTCGCCGCGCTGGCCGCGGAGATCACCGGGCTGGGCGGATCCGTCACCGAGCTCGAGGACGGGCTCGCGATCTCCCCTGCCCCGCTGCACGGCGGCCCGTGGCGCTCCTACGAGGACCACCGCATGGCGACCGCGGGCGCGATCATCGGCCTGGCCGTCCCGGGCGTGGAGATCGACGACATCGGCACGACCGCGAAGACGCTGCCCGAGTTCCCGGAGCTGTGGCTCGGCCCGCTCCTCGGCCGCGCGCCGCGGGCCGCCGTCGACCCGCTCGCGCTCGGCGGCATCACCGGGCAGGGCGCGCCGGGCGGCCTCGGCGGCCTCCTGTGAGCTGGCTCGCGGATCCGGAGGAGGACGACGGCGTCTGGGACGCGTACGACGAGTCCTCGGTGCGCGTTCGACCCAACCCCAAGGGCAACAAGCCGCGCAGCAAGCAGCGCCCCGGCCACACCGACGCGGTCGAGGGCCGCGTGCTCACGGTCGACCGCGGGCGGTTCGGCGTGCTCATCGGCGAGGACACCCCCGACGAGCACACGCTGACCGCGACGCGCGCCCGGGAGCTCGGCAAGAAGGCCGTCGTCACCAACGACCGGGTCGACATCGTGGGCGACACCTCCGGCGACGAGGGCAGCCTGTCGCGCATCGTGCGCATCGCCCCGCGACGCACGCTCCTCCGCCGCAGCGCCGACGACTCGGACGCCGTAGAGCGCGTGATCGTGGCGAACGCCGACCAGATGCTGATCGTCGTCGCGGCCGCCGAGCCCGAGCCGCGCGCGCGCCTCGTCGACCGCTACCTCGTGGCCGCCTTCGACGCGGGGATCCAGCCGATCCTCTGCATCACGAAGTCGGACGTCGCCGACCCCGCGCCCTTCGCCGCCCACTTCCGCGTGCTCGACGTGCCCATCGTCCTCAGCCGCTCCGACGCCGTGCCGCTCGACGAGCTGCGCGCCCTGCTCGCCGACCGCACGACCGTCGCGGTCGGCCACTCGGGCGTCGGCAAGTCGACGCTCGTCAACGCGCTCGTGCCCGACGCCAAGCGCGCGACGGGCGTCGTGAACCAGGTCACCGGACGCGGGCGCCACACGTCGAGCTCCACCGTCTCGATGCGCGTCGAGACGGGCGACGGCGGGCACGGCTGGATCATCGACACCCCCGGCGTCCGCTCGTTCGGCCTCGGGCACGTGGATCCGGCCAACATCCTCCGCTCGTTCGCCAGCTACGCGCACCTGCCGGAGGGCGAACCGCCGGGGGGCATCCCGCTGACCCAGGCGCACGACTGGGAGATCGTCGACCGGGTCGAGGCGGGCGAGCTGGGCGACGCCGGGCGCGAGCGCCTGCACTCCCTCCAGCACCTCGTCGCGAACCGGTCGGACGCGGCCAAGGCGGAGTGACGGGTCGGGGCGGGCCCGATCGCTAGGCTCTCCCCCGTGGCCTCCGAACCCCTGCACTCCCTGTCGTCCGACCTGCGGCTCGCGAGGGAGCTGGCCGACATGGCCGACGCCATCTCGCTCGACCGCTTCCGCTCGGCCGACCTCGCCATCGAGACGAAGGCCGACTCCAGCTGGGTCACCGACGCCGACACGTCCGTGGAGCGGGCGATCCGCGCCGGCATCGCCGACAGCCGCCCGCACGACAGCGTGCTCGGCGAGGAGTACGGCACCTCCGGTTCGTCGTCCCGGCAGTGGATCGTCGACCCGATCGACGGCACCTCGAACTACGCGCGCGGCGTGCCGGTGTGGGGCACCCTCATCGCGCTCGCGGTCGACGGCGTGCCCGTCGTCGGCGTCGTCAGCGCGCCCGCGCTCGGCCGCCGCTGGTGGGGCGCGACCGGTCTCGGCGCGTACGTCGACGACACGCTCGGGCAGGCCACGACCTCGCAGGAGCGACGGATCCGCGTGTCCGACGTCGACCGGCTCGAGGACGCGTCCATGAGCGTCGCCGGGGTGCAGCGCTGGCGCGACGCCGACCGCCTCGACGAGCTGCTCGACCTCTCCGCCCGTGTGAAGCGCTCCCGCGACTTCGGCGACATGTGGGCCTACATGCTGCTCGCGGAGGGGCTGCTCGACATCGCGGGCGAGCACGACCTCAAGCCCTACGACATGGCCGCGCTCATCCCCGTGATCGAGGAGGCCGGCGGACGGTTCACGTCGATCGACGGCGACGCGGGTCCGTGGCACGGATCCGCGCTCGCCACCAACGGGCGCCTCCACGACGCCGTGCTGGCGGTCGTCGCACGCTGAGCCGACTCGGCCGCGCGCCGCGCCGCCCGCTCAGGCGGTCGCGGCCTGCTGGCGACGGCGGCGACGCTGCCCGAGGTCGACCAGACCCAGCGTGAGGGCGACCGCGACCAGCGCGATCGTCACGAGGAAGCCATTGCGGAACCCGTCGTGGTAGACGGCGAGGCTCGCGTCCCCGCCGCCCGTGGCCTCCGCGTAGAGCGTGCTGAAGAACGTGGCGGACGCGGCCGCCACGCCCACGGCAGTGCCGACGCGCTGGCCGACCTGCGCCATGGATCCGGCGACGCCGCCCTCGGTGACGGGGATCTCGGCGAGCGTCAGCGTCTGGTTCGGCGAGATCACGAATCCCGCGCCGACGCCCGCGACGAGCATGGCCGCGGCCATCGCCCAGGGCGTCGCCTCCTGCGGCGTGAGGACCGCGGCGAGGAGCAGCAGCGTGATGCCGACCGCGACGATGGCCAGGCCGATCACGACCAGCTGCCGGCCGAGCCGCGAGACGAGGCGCCCGCCGATCCAGGCGGTGACCGCGGACGACAGCGCGAACGGGATGCTGACCATGCCCGCGAAGACCGGCGCGAGGCCCAGCCCCTGCTGGAGGTACAGCGTCGTGAGCAGGAACACGGCGGGGATGGCGGCGAAGTACGCCGTGGCGATGAGGATCCCGTTGCGGTACGAGGAGAGGCGGAAGAGGGCGAAGTGCACCACGGGCGACCTGCCCGACCGCTCGTAGCGCCGCTCCCACGCCACGAATAGCCCGGCCGCGACGACGGCCGCGGCGAGCCACACCCACCGGAGCGGGTCGTCGTCGGGCCCGCCGGTCGTGAGCACGAACGGCAGCATGAGCGAGAACGTGGCGATCGCGAGCAGCACGATGCCCACGGGGTCGAGCCCCGTCTTCCCCTCGGGCCTCGCCTGCCGTCGCGGCAGCAGCTTGAGCGCGAACGCGATGGCGACGATGCCGAGCGGGATGTTCATCCAGAACAGCAGGCGCCAGCCGTCCTCGGGTCCGCCGAGCTGGATCAGCAGGCCGCCGATCGTCGGCCCGAACGCGGTGGAGATGCCGACGACGGCGCCGAACAGGCCGAAGGCGCGCGCCCGCTCCTCCCCCTGGAAGAGCTGCTGGATGAGGCCGAGCACCTGCGGCATCTGGATGCCGGCGGCGACGCCCTGCAGGATCCGCGCGACCACGAGCGTCCCCACGTCCGGCGCGATGGCGCAGAGCAGGCTCGCGATGGTGAAGGAGCTGAGGCCGACCACGAACATGAGCCGGCGGCTGCGGATGTCGCCGAGGCGGCCGGCGGGCACGAGGGCCAGGCCGAAGGCGAGGGCGTACCCGGCGACGATGAGCTGCAGGTCGGTGGATCCGGCGCCGAGCGACTCCTCGATCGACGGGAGGCCGACGTTGACCTTCGAGAG
This sequence comes from Clavibacter lycopersici, assembly GCF_003576405.1. GTDB lineage: Bacteria > Actinomycetota > Actinomycetes > Actinomycetales > Microbacteriaceae > Clavibacter > Clavibacter lycopersici. The sequence continues at coordinate 4,234 of NZ_QWGT01000022.1, read as the reverse complement.
GTCGAGGATGGTGAGGGCGGCGACGCCGACGCAGACCCAGAAGGCCTGCCAGCGGGTGCGCTCCTGGTCGTCGGTCGGGGTCGTGCCCGCGGTGGTGCGTTCGGTCATGAGGTATCGAATCCCATACACGGGCTATGTATTCCCGCCCCCGCGAGCGCGGGCGACATGCCCCGGACCAGCTTGCTCCTCATGCGAGGGAATGGTCCGGCGTGTCCCTATGCTGAACAGCGAGCCAACAGCGTCCGCCGCAACGGTCCGCCGGGGATCCCGCTCCTACTCTGGGGACTTCGTGCCGGTCCGGCGCGACCGCCCGCGAGCACACCGACGTGCTCACTCCGAGAGGACACCATGAAGAACCGCGCCCGCCGTCTCACCGTCTCGCTCGCCGCCGTGGTCGCGGCCGGGCTCGCCCTCAGCGGATGCGGCTCGTCGGCCGACAGCGGCACCGCGGATCCCGCGGTCTCCCCCGCCACGGGCGACACCCTCATCGTCTACACGAACTCCAACGGCGACGGCCGCGGCGACTGGGTCACCGCCGAGGCGGCGAAGGCGGGCTTCGACATCCAGATCGTGGGCCTCGGCGGCGCCGACCTCGCCAACCGCATCGTCGCGGAGAAGAACAACCCCGTCGGCGACGTGGTGTTCGGCCTCAACAACATGTACTTCGAGAACCTCAAGGCCGAGGACGCCATCACGGCGTACACGCCGGCGTGGTCGGGCGAGGTCGACCAGGCATCAGGCGACCCGGAGGACGGCGCCTACTGGCCGCTCGTGGAGCAGGCCATCGTCACCGTGCACGACGCGAAGCAGACCTCGGGCGGCGACGTGCCGAAGGACGTCACGGACCTGTACTCGTCCGAGTACGAGGGCGAGTACGAGGTGAACACGCGCCTGGGCGAGGCGACGCCGCAGCTCATCCTCGCGGGCCTGCTGGCGCCCTACGAGGATCCCGACGGCGACCTCGGCATCAGCGACGCGGGGTGGAAGGTCGTCGAGGACTACTTCGCCAACGGATCCCCCGCGGTCGAGGGCACCGACCTCTACGCGCGCCTCTCCCGCGGCGAGGTCTCCTTCGGGACGCTCGCGTCCAGCGGCATCGCGGCGCGCGACGCGCAGTACGGCACCACCACCGAGGTCGTCCCCGCGAAGGCCGGCGTCCCGTTCGTGACCGAGCAGATCGCCGAGATCGCCGGCACGAAGAAGGAGGAGCGCGCCCGCGCGTTCATCGACTGGTTCGGCAGCGCCGACGTGCAGGGCGCGTTCGCCGAGCAGTTCTCGAGCTACCCCGTCAACACGACCGCGCGCGAGAAGGCCCTCCCTGCCGTGAAGGAGCTCATCGAGTCGCTCGACAAGCAGGACGTCGACTACGGCTTCGTGCGCGAGCACATCGCCGACTGGGTCGAGAAGACCGAGCTGGAGTACCTGCCCTGATGATCCGCTTCGACGACGTCGAGGTGAGGTTCGGCGACCAGGTGGCGATCCCGGGCCTCGACCTGGAGATCCACGAGGGCGAGTTCTTCACCCTCCTCGGGCCGTCCGGCTGCGGGAAGACGACGGCGCTGCGGACGCTCGCCGGCTTCGTCGACCCGAGCCGCGGCGAGATCGTCATCGACGGCCAGGTCGCGACGCGGCTGCCCAGCGAGAAGCGCCGGGTCGGGATGGTGTTCCAGAACTACGCGCTCTTCCCCAGCATGTCGGTGCGGCAGAACATCGCCTTCGGCCTCACGGTGCGGAAGGCCGGCAAGACGGAGACCGACCGGCTCGTGCGCGCCATGGCCGACCAGGTCGAGCTGAGTGCGGCCCAGCTCGACAAGAACGTGGCCGAGCTCTCCGGCGGGCAGCAGCAGCGCGTCGCCATCGCGCGGGCGCTCGTGCTCGAGCCGCGGATCCTGCTCCTCGACGAGCCGCTGTCCAACCTCGACGCGAAGCTGCGCGTGCAGCTGCGAGACCAGCTGAAGGGCCTGCAGTCCCGGCTCGGGATCACGACGGTCTACGTCACGCACGACCAGGAGGAGGCGCTCACGATGAGCGACCGCATCGCCGTCTTCGACGCCGGGCGGATCGAGCAGGTCGGCACCCCGGAGGACATCTACGACCGGTCGGCCACCGAGTTCGTCGCCACGTTCGTGGGGGCGATCAACGCGCTCGGCCCCACGACGGTCGCCCGCCTCCGCGACGCGGGCGCATCCGGCCTCGACGCCTCGAGCCGCGCCTACGTGCGGCTCGAGCGGGTGTCCGTGGCCGCCCGCGACGACGCCCCGGCGGACGCCCGCCGCGTGCGCATCGACGGCGTGGTCGCCGAGCGCAAGTACCACGGCTCCTACAGCACCTACCGGGTCGACCTCGGGGACGACGCCGTCGAGGCGCTCGTCGCCGAGACGGGCGCGCCGCCCCTGGCGCCCGGCACCGAGGTCGTCGTGGGCATCGACCCGTCCGCGATCCTGCAGTACCGGTCGTAGCCGTGCGCACCCCCGTCCGCGCCCTGCTGCGCTCGCCCCTCGGCGTCGTGGTGCTCATCGCCGCGCTGTGGTTCGTCGTCACGTTCCTGGTGTTCCCCAACGCGAACCTGCTCGTCACGACCTTCTTCCCCGACGGCGCCTTCAGCGGCCGGGCGCTGGAGAAGCTCGTCAGCTCCGACCGGGCGATGCGCAGCGTCGGGAACAGCCTCCTGCTCGCGGTGACCCTCGCGATCACCGTCAACGTGGTCGGCATCTTCATCGTGCTGGTCACCGAGTACTTCGTGGTGCGCGGATCCCGCGTCCTCTGGCTCGGCTACGCCACGACGCTCATCTACGGCGGCATCGTGCTGGCGGCCGGCTACAACTTCATCTACGGCAGGTACGGCTTCGTGACGGCGATCGCGCAGCGCGCGTTCCCCGACCTCGACCCCGACTGGTTCTCGGGCTACTTCGCGGTCGTCATCGTGATGACCTTCGCCACGACGACGAACCACATGCTCTTCCTCCGGTCCTCGCTCGCGGCGATCGACCACCAGACCATCGAGGCGGCGCGGAGCATGGGCGCGGGCACCGGCCGCATCCTCTTCCGGATCGTGCTGCCGGCGCTGCGGCCCATGATCTTCGCGGTCACCGTGCTCACGTTCCTCACCGGCCTCGGGGCGCTCACCGCTCCCCTGGTGCTCGGAGGCACGGGCTTCCAGACGGTCGCGCCGATGATCGTCACGTTCTCCAAGAGCACGAGCTCCCGCGACCTCGCGGCCCTCCTCGCGATCGTGCTGGGCGTCGCGACCATCGTGCTGCTCGCGATCATGAACCGCGTCGAGAAGTCGGGCGTGTACTTCTCGGTGGCCAAGGTCGCGACGCCGCTGCAGAAGCAGCGCATCCGGAACCCCGTCGTGAACGCCGTGGTGCACGTCGTGGCCTACGCGCTGTTCGTGGTCTACGCGCTGCCCGTGATCCTCATCGTGCTGTTCTCGTTCCTCGACTCGAAGAGCGTGCAGACGGGCACCATCACGCTCGACTCCTTCACCCTGCGGAACTACGCGACCGTGCTCGGATCCCCCGACGTCCTCCGCCCCTTCATCGTGAGCCTCGTGTACAGCGCTTTGGCCGCCGTGATCGTGGTGGCCGGCCTCCTGTTCGTCTCGCGCATGATCCAGCGCAACCGCAACTGGGTCACCTCGACGCTCGAGTACCTGCTGCACATCCCGTGGATCCTGCCCACGATCCTCATCGCGCTGGCGCTCCTGCAGACGTTCGACCGGCCGCAGCCGCTCATCGGCGGCCAGGTGCTCACGGGCACGACCTGGCTGCTGCTCGTGGCCTACATCATCGTCAAGGTGCCGTTCACGCTGCGCCTGCTGAAGGCGGCGTTCGCGAGCGTGCCGCAGTCGCTCGAGGACGCGGCGAGGATCCTCGGCGCCCGCTCCCTCACGACCTTCCGGCGCGTGCTGGTGCCGCTCGTGATCCCCACGGTCGCCGCCATCACGGCGCTCAACTTCAACAGCCTGCTCGACGACTACGACGCGGCGGTGTTCCTCTACCAGCCGCTGTACGAGCCGCTCGGCATCGCGATCAAGGCGAGCACCGAGGGCGAGGCCAACCTCGACTCGATGAGCATCACGTTCGTCTACACGGTGCTGCTCATGATCATCATGGGCCTCACGATGTACCTCGTGTACGGGCGCTCGGGAGGCCGCACGCGCCGCCGCGGCCGCACGGGGTCGCCCGCGGTGGAGACGACCGCTCCGGCCCTCGCCACGAGCGACCCGGGC
>NZ_QWGT01000021.1 GCF_003576405.1 Clavibacter lycopersici | reverse complement strand
TACGCGAGCGCCACGACGAGGCCCGCCGCCCGCGCGCCCCCGCGAGGGGGTGCGACGGACGGCGGGCCGGGTTCCGCGGGCGCGGGTCAGGCCGCGGGCGGCTGCTGGTCCCGCAGGGCCTCGCGGAGCTGGCGGCGCTCCTGCTGCTGGTCGGGATCCGGCAGCGGCACCGCGGCGATGAGCTTCTGCGTGTACGGGTGCTGCGGGTTCCGCAGGATCGACTCGGTCGGTCCCTGCTCCACGATCTTCCCGTGGTTCATCACGACGATGCGGTCGGCGAGGAGGTCGACCACCGCGAGGTCGTGGCTGACGAACAGGCACGCGAACTGGAGCTCCTTCTGGATCTCCTGCAGCAGCGCGAGCACGCGCGCCTGCACCGACACGTCGAGCGCCGAGGTGGGCTCGTCGGCGACGAGCACCTTGGGCCGGAGCGCGAGCGCGCGGGCGATGCCGACGCGCTGGCGCTGGCCGCCGGACAGCTCGTTCGGGTAGCGGTTGCGGAAGCTGCGCGGCAGCTCGACCTGCTCGAGGAGCTCCTCGACGCGATCGCTCTGCTGCTTCTTCGAGAACTGCCCGGAGAGCTCGAGCGGCTCGCCGATGCTCTGGCCGATGGGCCAGCGCGGGTTGAGCGAGGAGCCCGGGTCCTGGAACACGATGCCGATCTCGCGGCGCACGGCCCGGAGGTCCTTCTGCGAGATGCCGGTCATGCGACGGCCCGCGACGATGAGCTCGCCGCCCGCGACGGGCAGGAGGCCCACCGCGGCGCGCGCGATGGTCGTCTTCCCGGATCCCGACTCGCCCACGACGCCGACGACCTCGCCGGGGTGGATGTCGAATGACGCGCCCGTGACGGCCCGGAACGCCGGCACGCGGCCGAGCTTCGGGTAGTCGATGTCGACGTCCTTCAGCGAGATGGCGGGCTCCGTGGTGCGCGCGGCGACCTCGACCTGCGAGGCCTCCCCCGTGCCGAGGTGCGGCACCGAGGCGAGCAGCTGCTTCGTGTACGGGTCCTTCGGCGACTGGAAGATCTCGCGCACCGAGCCGCGCTCGACGATGCGGCCGCTCTTCATCACGATGACGTTGGTCGCGAGGTCGGCCACCACGCCCATGTCATGCGTGATGATCACGATCGCGCTGTTGAGTCGCTGGTGGAGTCGGCGCAGCAGGTCGAGGATCTCGGCCTGGATCGTCACGTCGAGCGCCGTGGTGGGCTCGTCCGCGATGAGCATGTCGGGGTCGCACGAGAGGGACTGGGCGATCATCGCGCGCTGGCGCTGGCCGCCGGACAGCTGGTGGGGGTAGGAGTCGAACGCCTTCTCGGGGTCGGGCATCTCGACGAGCTTCAGCAGCTCGAGCGCGCGCACCTTCGCGACCGACGGGATGATCGAGTTGTGCACCCGCAGGGCCTCCACGATCTGGAAGCCCACCGTGTACACGGGGTTGAGCGCCGTCATGGGCTCCTGGAAGATCACGGCGATGTCGTTGCCGCGCGCCTTCCGGAGGGTGGCCTGGTCGGCGCCGACCATCTCGACGCCCTTGAGCTTCGCGCTCCCCTGGACCCGGCCGTTCTTGGGCAGGAGGCCCAGCAGCGACATCGAGCTGACGGACTTCCCGGAGCCGGACTCGCCGACGATCGCGAGCACCTCGCCCGGGTTGACCGTGTAGTCGAGGTCGACGGCCGCGGGGATCCACTCGTCGCCGACCCAGAAGTCGACGCCGAGGCCGGAGACCTCGAGGATGGGGACGATCGGGTCCGCCCCGTTCGCGTGAGCGCTCATGCTGCGGCCTCCTGGCTGCTGGAAGTGGGGGTCTCGAGGGGCGTCCACGCGGGCCGTGGGACGATGAGGCCATGGACCAGCCCGTCGTCATCCGCCCGTCGTTCGGACGCCTGCTGACCGTGATCGTCTCGGCGATCGCGGCCCTGGTGCTCGTGAGCACCGTGGTCGGAGGTCGGGCCGACCTCCTGCCGACGGCGGTGTGGGCCCCGGTGATGCTGGCCTACGCGTCGTGGCTCGTCTTCTGGCACCCGTGGGTGCGCATCGCGGCCGAGGGCGTGCAGATCCGCAACGTCTTCCGCACGCACGACATCTCGTGGCCCGCGATCCGCGAGGTCGACACCAAGTGGGCCCTGAACATCACGACCGCGCACGAGCGCGTCACGGCCTGGGCCGCTCCGGCGCCCGGTCGGCACTCGAACGCCTACATCACCACGAAGGAGGAGCGGAACCAGCCGTACCTCAGCGCCATGATGCAGGACGCGCGCCGCGGCGACCTGCCGCGCACCGACTCCGGCGACGCGGCGACGGTGATCCGCCTGCGCCTCGCCGACCTCCGCGAGGCGGGCCACCTGGGCGGCCCGGTCGAGGAGGAGGCGCGGCGCGTCCGCACGCACTGGGCGGAGATCGCCGTGCTCGCGGTGCTCGTCGTCGCGACGGTCGTGACCGGCCTGCTCTGACGCGGGACCGACCGCGCGCATCCGGCTGAGCGGCCGGCGCGTCGCGGTGGTCGTCATCGGCCGTCCGTGCTGTCGGGCGCCTGGCCGTCGGCGGGGCCGTCGGCCTGGGCGTCCGGTCGTGCGGATCCGACGGGCGGCGGCACGCGCACGCCCTCGGCGCCTGAGCCGACCTTCGGGCCCTGGTCGCGGCGGGTGCGGCCGGTGAGCATCGCGAACATCTGCTTGTAGGGGCCCTGTCCGCCCGGCATGCGCCGCTGGCGCGGGTCGAACGCGTCCCGCAGACCGTCGCCGATGAAGTTGATCGACAGCGCGATGATGATGATGAACAGGCCCGGGAACCAGAACAGCCACGGCCGGGTCGCGAAGGCGCCCTGGTACTCGTTGATGATCTGGCCGAGCGAGACGTCGGGCTTCACGATGCCGAACCCGAGGAACGACAGCGCCGCCTCGAGCAGGATCGCCGCGCTCATCAGCAGCGTGGTGGAGACGATGACCACGCCGATGGCGTTCGGCAGGATATGCCGGAACACGATGCGGCTGTTGGACGCTCCCGCGACCCGGGCCGCGTCGACGAACTCGCGCTCGCGGAGGCTGAGGAACTCGCCGCGCACGAGGCGTGCGAGCGACGGCCAGCCGATGAGCCCCAGGACGATGCCGAGGACCACCGCACCGAGGCCGCCGAAGGTGCGACCGAGGACGGCCGCGATGACGATCACGGGGATCACGATGATGAGGTCGGTGAAGCGCATGAGCAGCGAGTCGATGCGGCCGCGGAAGAAGCCGGAGAGGGCGCCGATCACGATGCCGAGGAACGCGGCGATGATGCCGTAGAGCACCATCACGACGATCGACTGCTGCGTGCCGCGCATGACGCGGGCGAAGATGTCGCGACCGATCTCGTCCTGGCCGAAGGGGTGCGCGCCGAACTGGAAGGGCAGCACCCACGTGGGGTTGCCGCCGTTGACGATGGGCGACGCGTCCTCGTAGCCCCACATCCACCAACCCGGGATGCGGAGGCCGAAGAACTGGATGCCCACGGACGAGTACACGAGGATCGCCATCAGCAGGAGCACCACGAGCGCGGTCATCGCGCCCTTGTGGCGGAGGAACCGGCGGCGGACGACGGTGCCCTGGCTCAGGCCCTCGACCTCCCGCTGCTCGATCGTCAGCTCGGAGTTGGCGCCGCCCTCGGGGAGGTGCGGGTCGTTGTGGGGGTCGTTGGGGTTCCCCATCAGCGAATTGGTCATGTGTCAGCTCACCCGGATTCGAGGATCGAGGACCGAGTACAGGATGTCGGCCAGCATGTTGAAGATGACGGTCAGGATGCTGGTGATCAGGATGAATCCCATCAGCGGGTTGAGGTCGGTCTTGGTGAGAGCGTCCTGGAATACCGAGCCCATGCCCTTCCAGGCGAAGATCGTCTCCGTGATCACGGCGCCGCCGATGAGCCCGCCCACGTCGAACGCGATGACGGTGGCGACGGGGATCATCGCGTTGCGGAACGCGTGGCGCATGATCACGGTGCGCTCGGTGAGGCCCTTGGCCCGCGCGGTGCGCACGTAGTCCTGGTTCATCACCTCGAGGAGGCTCGCCCGCGAGTAGCGGGAGTAGCTCGCGACGGAGATGAGGAGGATCGCGATGGTCGGCAGCAGGAGGTGCGTGTAGCTGTCGAGCATGCCCTGCCAGATCGAGCCGTTGAGGCCGGGTGTGACGGCGCCGACGGTGGCGATGGGGCGACCGCGCGTGTTGGTCACGTAGTCGGGCCACACCTGCATGACGCGGTCGACGATGATCAGCAGCGCGACGAGGCCGCCGGTGATGCCGGCGCCGCGGGCGACGATCGGCTTGTCGTTCTGACCGACGACGTACCCGAGGACCACGCCGACGAGGACGAAGGCGACGATGAGGACGATCGTGATCCACCAGGGGGCGGAGACGGTGAGCAGGTACTGCAGCGGGTACCACAGGGCCGCACCGAGGACCGCCATCGCGAGCGCCGAGTAGAACGCCCGGCGGTTGCGCAGCCCCGTCGACAGCGAAGTGATGAGCACCGCGATCAGGGCCCCGAGGGCTCCGATGAGCACGATGCCGAGACCGGGCCGCGAGAACCAGTCCGTGGCCACCAGGTACACGAGCACGACGGCGGTGATGAGGGTGGCGGAACCGAACACGATGAGGCGCGGCTTCGGGTCGCCGCCGATGATGCTCATCCACACGAAGCCCGACACGAGCGACAGGACCACGATCAGGACCGGCGGTATCGAGGGGTTCACGAGGAAGTCGTTGAAGCCGATGGCCACGTACTGCTTGAGCAGCACGGCGACGAAGAAGATCGGCAGGGAGAAGAAGAGGAACGACGCGAAGGTGACCGTGTAGTCGTAGCCGCTGTACTGGCGGAGCGCGGTCGTCATGCCGATCGAGACGCCGATGAGCACGGCGATGATCGTGGCGATCGTCACCAGCTGGATCGTCTGGCCGGCCGCGTTGGCGATGAGGTCGTTGACCTCGCGGCCGTCGATGGCCCGGCCGAGGTCGATCTGGCCGATGAAGACCTTGAACACGCCGCCGAGCCAGAGGAAGTAGCGCAGCGGCGACGGGACGTCGAGGTCGAGCAGGTCGACCCGGGCGGCGATGAGAGCGTCGCGGTTCGGCGACGGGCTCTCCCGCAGATCCCCGAGGGGATCACCCGAGTTGGCGGCCAGGTTGTAGATGATGAAGCTGGCGCCCAGGAGGACGAAGAACGACGCGACGAGGCGTCTCAAGACGAAGGTAAGCACAGGGCGACGACGTCCCTTTCTGTGTTCGGCCAGGGCTCGTGACCCGACCCGACGAGAGCATACGCGGCCGGATCCGCGGATCACGAATCGGCAACGGACATGGAGAGGGTGCCGAGGCCAGGAGGCCTCGGCACCCTCGCACCCTCCCGTTCAGGGGACGGCGCTCACTGCTTCCGTGCTACTCGGCAGCGTTGTCCGCCGGGGCCCACTCCCAGAAGTTCCAGAAGTAGGTCGGCGACAGGAACGCCGGCTTGACGCCCGAGACCGTGTCACTCCAGGCGGTGAGGCCGGGGAACTGGAAGATCGGGGTGGTCCAGCCCTGCTGCTGGATGAGGGTCTCGGCCTGGATGAGCAGATCGCGCTGCTTGTCCGTGTCGGTCTCCGTGTCCAGCTGCATGAACAGCGAGTCGATCTCGGGGTTCGACCAGCCGAAGTAGTTGTTGATGCCACCGGTCTGGTAGTTCGGGCCGGACTCGCCGACCGCGAGGCTCGTGGACTGCCATCCGAAGAGGGCGATGTCGTACGAGTCGGGCTTGCTGGAGAGGTCGGCGCCCCACGTCGCGCTGTTCACGTCGATGAGGTTGAAGCCGGCCTGGGCGGCCGACTGGCGCATGAGCTCGAACTCCTGCTGGCGGCGCGTGTTGCCCTGGCCGTAGATGACGCGGGCGTCGATCGTGCCCGTGACACCGGCCTGGGCGAGCAGCGCCTTGGCGCCCTCGAGGTCGACAGCCTGGTCCTTGTAGCCGTTCTCCTCGACCGAGGCCTCGTAGTTCGGCGTGCCGGGCACGAAGACGTTGGAGTTGCGGAGCTCCGCGTCCTCCTGGAGGGGCTTGATCAGCTTGTCGAGGATCTCCTCGCGCGGCAGCGTCTTGAAGAACGCCTGGCGGACGAGCTTCGCCTTCTCGGCGTCGCCGCCGTACTGCGCGGGGTCGAACGGGCCGCCGTTGGTGACCTGGAGGTCGACGTGCTCGTACGTGCCCTCTGCCTGGCCCTTGTACTCGATGCCGCTGAGTCCCTGGACCTGCTGGAGGAGGTCGGCCGTGGGCTGACCGGACGCGATCTGGACCTCGCCGTTGGAGAGGGCCTGGATCTGCGCCTGCGGGTCCGCGATGAAGCGGACCGTGATCTTCTCGTACTTCGGCTTCTTGCTGCCGGTGTACTCGGGGTTCGCGGTCAGGGTGATGTACTGGTCGGCCTTGAGGTCCGAGATGACGTACTGGCCGTCCGCGAGCACCTTCTGGGGCTCGGTCGGCATGTCCGAGTACCGGTAGCCGTCGTTCCAGATCTTGGAGACCGGGGCGAGGACGCTGGCGTCCTTGTCCTGGATCGCCGTGATGAGCTTCTTCTTCGCGTCCTCGGCCGAGAGGTCCTCGTCGGGGAACGCGAGCTGCGTGGTGCCGTGTGCGGAGACGCCGACGCCGTTGCCGGTCGCGACCTCCCAGTCGACGTACGGCTTGTCGTACGTGTACGTCAGGCTGCGTCCGTCGTCGCCGATCTCGGGCGTCTCGGTGACGAGGCCAAGACGCGTGTCCGCGACGGCGCCCGAGTTGAAGAAGACCTGGTCGTCGCCGGTGGAGACCGTGCCGTCCTCGTTCGTCGTGACGTCGTCGCTGCTCGCCGTGTTGACGTTCGTGGTGTTCGCGGCCCAGTTGAGGAGCATGTCCGCGGCGTCGACGGGGGTGCCGTCGTTCCACTTGACGCCCTCGTTGATCGTGAACTTCACCACGAGCGGGTCGTCGGAGACCTTCTCGTAGGTGCCGAAGTCGGTGTCCTTGACGAGCGACGGGCCGTCGTCGTAGTAGTTGAAGGACCGGTTCGTCAGGTAGACGATGTTGGCGTTGGCCGTCGCGTTGCCGGTCGCGGACAGGTTGTTGTACTCGAGGAACGGGTCGTTCCAGGCCACGGTGATCTCAGTGCCGTCGATGACCTCGGACTCCTGGGCGGGTGCAGAGCAACCGCTGAGGACGAGGGCACCGGAGACAATTGCAGCACCAGCCACCACAAGGCGTCTGATTTTCAAGGTTCCTCCTGTGCATGGGAATGGCGCGGACCCACCGTGCGTGCGGTCGACCGCGCAGATAAGAATGACCCTAGGTACGGCTGGGAGTCTTTGCAAAAACTGGGCCCAAACGTTACATACCGGTAACTCGGACGCGCGGATCCGCGCGTCGCGGTCCGGATCCGTGCGTCTCGACCGTCGGGATCGCGTGTTCCCACCGCCCGCGGCGACGGATCGCGTCGTCAGAGGCCTCACCGGCCACGTCCGGCCTCCGAGCGGGCGGGCGGCACCGCGCGCCTAGGATCGGCCCGTGCCCGACGCCACCGCGACCCCCCGCGCTCCCCGACCACCGCTGCGGCGCGCGCTCCGGACACGGCTGCGGTGGGAGATCGCGATCGTGCTCGGGTTGTCGCTCGGGGCGAGCGCCGTGTACTCGGTGCTCCGGATCGTCGACCTCTCGACGCGGCCGGAGGCCCTCGGCTCGCAGAGCGCCACCATCAACCGGAGCCTGAACGACCGGCAGGTGTTCGACCTGCTGTACCAGCTGCTCGACGTCGCGACGGCGCTCGTGCCCGTGGCCCTCGTGCTCTTCCTGCTGTGGCAGCCGGGGCGCAGCGCGTTCCGGCGGATCGGCCTCGACCTCGCGCGTCCGGGGCGGGACGCGGCCGCGGGGTTCGGCCTCGCGGCGCTCATCGGGGTGCCAGGGCTCGGTCTGTACCTCGCCGGTCGCGCGCTCGGGATCACCGTGGACGTGGTGCCGACCGCGCTCGACTCGTACTGGTGGACGGTGCCGGTCCTCGTGCTCGTGGCGCTCCGCGCCGCCCTGCAGGAGGAGGTGATCGTGGTCGGCTACCTCTTCACCCGGCTGCGGGAGCTCGGGTGGGGGCGCGGGCGGATCGGGATGTGGAGCGTCATCCTCGCGGCGGCCGTGCTGCGCGGGAGCTACCACCTCTACCAGGGCTACGGACCCTTCCTCGGCAACGTGGCGATGGGGGTCGTGTTCGGCTGGTGCTACGTGCGCTTCGGCCGGACGGCGCCGCTCGTGGTGGCGCACCTCATCCTCGACGTCGTGAGCTTCGTGGGCTATCCGGTGGCGCTCGCGCTGCTGCCCGGACTGTTCGGCTGACGGGTGTTCGCGCACGGACCGGGGGCGTGGCCCTGGCGCATCAGCCGCACCTGTGCCTAACCTGGGAACGCCGCACGACGAGGTGCGGCCGTATCTCGAGGAGATCACATGGGCGACGCCGCTCATCCGTCCGGGGACCCCCGGCCGGCCATCGACTACCTGGAGGTCGAGGACTCGGCCAGGTTCCGGGAGCTGAAGCGCGAGCACCGCAGCTTCGTCTTCCCGCTCGCCGTCGCGTTCCTCGTCTGGTACTTCGCGTTCGTGCTGCTGTCCGACTACGCGCACGAGTTCATGTCCACCCCCGTCATCGGGAACGTGAACCTCGGCATCCTGCTCGGGCTCGGGCAGTTCGTGACGACCTTCGCCATCACGACCTGGTACGTGAGCCGGGCGAACTCGCGCTTCGACCCGATCGCCGCGGAGATCCGCGCCGACCTGGAGGAGCGCGAGCGCGTCGCCGTCGACGGGCCGCGCGGATCCACGCCGCCGAAGCGCCGGAAGGGCGGCCGGCGGTGACCGCCGCGACCGTCGCCGTCATGGCGACGACGCCCACGACCGACACGGGTGACCCGGTCCTCAACATCTCGATCTTCGGGGCGTTCGTGGTCATCACGCTCGTGATCGTCTTCCGCGCGAGCCGCAACAACTCGACCGCGGCCGACTACTACGCGGCCGGCCGCTCCTTCACCGGGCCGCAGAACGGCACCGCGATCGCGGGCGACTACCTCTCGGCCGCGTCGTTCCTCGGGATCGTGGGCGCCATCGCGATCAACGGGTACGACGGGTTCCTGTACTCGATCGGGTTCCTGGTCGCGTGGCTGGTGGCGCTGCTGCTGGTGGCCGAGCTGATGAGGAACACCGGCAAGTTCACGATGGCCGACGTGCTGAGCTTCCGGCTGAAGCAGCGGCCCGTCCGGCTGGCCGCCGCGACCACCACGCTCGCGGTCTGCTTCTTCTACCTCCTCGCGCAGATGGCGGGCGCGGGCGGGCTCGTCTCGCTGCTGCTCGGGATCGACGACCGGCTCGGGCAGTCGCTCGTGATCGCCGTCGTGGGCGCGCTCATGATCGTCTACGTGCTCGTCGGCGGGATGAAGGGCACCACCTGGGTGCAGATCATCAAGGCGTGCCTGCTGATCGCGGGCGCGGCCGTGATGACCGTGTGGGTGCTCGCCATCCACGGGTTCAACGTCTCGGAGCTCCTCGGCGCGGCTGCGGCGGTGGCCGACAAGCCCGTGCTCGAGCCCGGCAACCAGTACGGGGCCACGGGGATCACGAAGCTCGACTTCCTGTCGCTCGCGCTCGCGCTGGTGCTCGGGACGGCGGGACTCCCCCACGTGCTCATGCGCTTCTACACGGTACCGACCGCGAAGGAGGCGCGTCGCAGCGTCGTCTGGGCGATCTGGCTCATCGGCGTCTTCTACCTCTTCACCCTGGTGCTCGGCTACGGCGCGGGCGCGCTGCTCGGGAGCGAGCGGATCCTCGCGGCCCCCGGCGGCGTCAACTCCGCGGCGCCCCTGCTGGCGCTCGAGCTCGGCGGGCCGATCCTGCTCGGGATCATCGCGGCGGTCGCCTTCGCGACCATCCTGGCGGTGGTCGCCGGGCTCACCATCACGGCGGCGGCGTCCTTCGCCCACGACGTGTACGGCAGCGTCATCAAGAAGGGGCAGGTCTCGGCGAACGGCGAGGTGCGGGTCGCGCGGATCACGGTCGTCGTGATCGGGATCGTGTCGATCATCGCCGGCATCGGGGCGAACGGGCAGAACGTGGCGTTCCTCGTGGCGCTCGCGTTCGCGGTGGCGGCGAGCGCGAACCTGCCGACGATCCTGTACTCCCTCTACTGGCGGCGCTTCTCCACGCGGGGCGCGGTGCTCAGCATGTACGGCGGGCTCGGGACGGCGCTCGTGCTGATCGCGTTCTCGCCCGTGGTGTCGGGCGCGGAGACGTCGATGATCCCGGGGGCCGACTTCTCGTGGTTCCCGCTGAGCAACCCCGGGATCGTGTCGATCCCGGTCGGGTTCCTGCTCGGCTGGATCGGGACGGTCACGTCGACGCGCAAGGAGGACCCGCTCGTCGCGGCCGAGATGGACGTGCGGTCGCTCACCGGGCACGGCGCGGAGAAGGCGACCGAGCACTAGGCGGACACGACGAGGGCGCCGGGACCCGATGGTCCCGGCGCCCTCGTGCGTCATGCAGCTGTGCCGTGGATCAGGCGAACGCCTCCGGCGGCGGGCACGCGCAGAACAGGTTGCGGTCGCCGTACGCCTGGTCGATGCGGCGCACGGGCGGCCAGTACTTGTCGCGCACGAGCGTCGACACCGGGTAGACGGCGCGCTCGCGCGTGTAGGCGTGCGTCCACTCCCCCGCGATGACCGACTCGGCCGTGTGCGGCGCGTTCCGGAGCGGGTTGTCGTCCGCCGGCCACTCGCCCGCGGCGACCGAGTCGGCCTCCTGCTTGATGCCGATCATCGCGGCGACGAAGCGCTCCACCTCGGCGAGGTCCTCGCTCTCGGTCGGCTCGACCATGAGCGTGCCCGGGACCGGGAAGCTCATGGTGGGCGCGTGGAAGCCGTAGTCGACGAGGCGCTTGGCCACGTCGTCCACCGTGATCCCGGTCGCGGCCGTGAGGGGACGAAGGTCGAGGATGCACTCGTGCGCGACGAGGCCGTCCTCGCCCGCGTAGAGCACGGGGTAGTGGTCGCGGAGGCGCGCGGCGATGTAGTTCGCCGACAGCACCGCGGCACCGGTCGCCTGCTTCAGGCCCTCCGCGCCCATCATCCGGACGTAGGCCCAGCTGATGGGGAGGATGCTCGGGGATCCGTAGGGCGCGGCCGACACCGGGGCGCCGCCGTGCTCGATGGTCGAGACGACGCCGTCCTGCACGAGCGCATGGACGTTGCGCTGCGCCTGCGGGTGGCCGGGCAGGAAGGGCGCGAGGTGCGCCTTCGCCGCGACCGGGCCGACGCCGGGTCCGCCGCCGCCGTGCGGGATGCAGAACGTCTTGTGCAGGTTGAGGTGCGAGACGTCGCCGCCGAAGTCGCCGAAGCGGGCGAAGCCGAGGAGCGCGTTGAGGTTCGCGCCGTCGACGTAGACCTGGCCGCCGGCCTCGTGCACGGCCTCGCAGATCGCGCCGACCTCGTGCTCGTACACGCCGTGGGTCGACGGGTACGTGATCATGAGGCCCGCGAGCTCGTCGCGGTGGGCCGCGATCTTGGCGCGCAGGTCGTCGAGGTCGACGTTGCCGAGCTCGTCGCACGCGACGACCACGACGCGCATGCCGGCGAGCACGGCGCTGGCCGCGTTCGTGCCGTGGGCGCTCTGCGGGATGAGGCAGACCGTGCGCGCGTCGTCGCCGTTCGCGAGGTGGTAGCCGCGGATCGCGAGGAGGCCCGCGAGCTCGCCCTGGCTGCCCGCGTTCGGCTGGAGGCTCACGGTGTCGTAGCCGGTGACGTCGGCGAGCCAGGTCTCCAGCTGGAGCACGAGCTCGAGGTAGCCCTCGACGTCGTCGGCCGGCGCGAACGGGTGGATGGCCTGGAACTCGGGCCAGGTCACGGCCTCCATCTCGGTGGCCGCGTTGAGCTTCATGGTGCAGGAGCCGAGCGGGATCATGCCGCGGTCGAGCGCGTAGTCCTTGTCGGAGAGGCGCTTGAGGTAGCGCATCATGCCGGTCTCGGAGCGGTGCGTGGAGAAGACGGCGTGCGTGAGGTACTCGCTCGTGCGGATCGACGCATCGGGGATCGACGACAGGTCGCCGCTCGCGCCCTCGTCGTCCGCGAGCTCGGCGCCGAAGGCGCGCGCGACGGCCGCGAGGTCCTCGGGGCGCGTGGCCTCGTCGACGCTGAAGCCGATGGTGTCGGCGTCCACGCGGAGCAGGTTCACGCCGCCCTCGGCCGCGGCGGCGAGGATCCCGTCGGCGCGGCCGGGCACGGAGACGCGGACGGTGTCGAAGTACGACGCGTGGATCGGCTCGACGCCGACGGTCGCGAGCGAACGGACCAGGCGGCGGGCGCCCCGGTTGGCCTGGCGCGCGATCACGCGGAGGCCCTTCGGCCCGTGGTAGACCGCGTACATCGAGGCCATGACGGCGAGGAGCACCTGCGCGGTGCAGATGTTGCTCGTGGCCTTCTCGCGGCGGATGTGCTGCTCGCGCGTCTGCAGCGAGAGGCGGTAGGCGGGGTGGCCGGCCGCGTCCTGGCTGACGCCCACGAGGCGGCCGGGCATCTGGCGCTCGAGGCCGGCGCGCACGGCGAGGTAGCCCGCGTGCGGTCCGCCGAAGCCCATGGGCACGCCGAAGCGCTGCGAGGTGCCGACCGCGATGTCCGCGCCCAGCTCGCCGGGCGACGTGATCACGGTGAGGGCGAGCAGGTCGGCCGCGACGACCGCGAGGCCGCCCGACTCGTGCACGCGCGCGATGACGGCGCTCGGGTCCCAGATGCGGCCGGAGGCGCCCGGGTACTGGATGAAGGCGCCGAACGCGTCGGGCAGCTCGGCGGGATCCACCGTGGCGAGGTCGTGCGCGACCAGCTCGATGCCGAGCGCTGCGGCGCGGCTGTCGAGCAGCGCCCGCGTCTGCGGCAGGGCGTCCGCGTCGATGAGGAAGACGGGCGTCTTGGCCTTGGAGGCGCGGCGAGCGAGCAGCATGCCCTCGACGACGGCGGTGGCCTCGTCCAGCATGGACGCGTTCGCGGTCGCGAGCCCGGACAGCTCGGCCACCATCGTCTGGAAGTTGATGAGCGCCTCGAGGCGCCCCTGCGAGATCTCCGGCTGGTACGGCGTGTAGGCCGTGTACCAACTCGGGTTCTCGAGCACGTTGCGGGTGATCACGGCGGGCGTGATCGTGTCGTGGTAGCCGAGGCCGATCATCGACGTGCGCACGCGGTTGCGGCTCGCGATGCGGCGGAGCTCGGCGAGGGCGTCGCGCTCGGTCGCGGCCTCGGGCAGCACGGAGTCGCCGTCGGTGCGGAAGCGGTCGACCTGGATCGTCTCGGGTACGGCCTTCGCGAGGAGGGACGGGATCGAGTCGTGGCCGAGGAGCGCGAGCATGGTGGCGCGGGCCTCGGAGTCGATGCCGATGTGGCGGGCGCCGAACGCACCGGGCGCGAAGGCGGAGGACTCCTCCGCGATGTCGGGCGCGGCAGCGGGGGCCGGGGTGGCCGGGCGCGTGCCGGCGTCGACGGCGGTCACTCGCCCACCAGCGCGACGTACTCATCGTGGCTGAGGAGCGTCGGGAGGGACTCGAAGCGCACCTTCACGAGCCAGCCGGCGCCGAACGGGTCGCTGTTGACGAGGTCGGGCGAGGCCACGACGTCGTCGTTGACCTCGGTCACGGTGCCGTCGATGGGCGCGAACAGCTCGCCGACCGACTTGGTCGACTCGATCTCGCCCACGACCTCGCCGCCGGCGAGCTCGTCGCCCACGGCGGGCAGCTCGACGAAGACGACGTCGCCGAGCTTGTCGGCGGCGTATGCGGTGATGCCGACGGTCGCGACATCGCCGTCGACCTGCACCCACTCGTGCTCGGCGGTGTACTGGAGGCTGGTCTGATCGGTCATGCGAGGGCCTTTCGCGAGTAGAAGGGGAGGGTCACGACGGTGGCGGGCACGCGCGTGCCGCGGACGTCGACGGTGAGGCGCGTGCCGGGGGCGGCGAGCGAGGGATCCACGTACGCCATGGCGACGGGGTGGCCGAGCGTGGGCGACAGGGCGCCGCTCGTGACGATGCCGACGGGCGGGACGGCGCCCTCCGTGGCCTCCATCACGGCCTCGAGGGCGGCGGCGGTGTCGCCCGCGGCCTCCTCGGCGTACACGGGGTAGTCGGCGCGGGGCGCGCGGCGGCCCTCGGTGACGAGGCCGACGAGGACGCGGGAGACGGGATCCGGCCCCTTCTCGATCGCCGAGCGCCCGCGGAAGTCGCCCTCCTTGCCGAGCGCGACCACCTTGCCGAGGCCGGCCTGCACGGGCAGCGTGTGGAGGCCGAGCTCGTGGCCGTAGAGGGGCATGCCCGCCTCGAGGCGGAGCGTGTCGCGGCAGGCGAGACCCGTGTTCAGGAGGCCGAGCGGCGTGCCGGCGGCGACGAGCGCCTCCCACAGGGCGACGGCGTCCTCGGTGGCGACGTAGAGCTCGTAGCCGTCCTCGCCCGTGTAGCCCGTGCGGGCGACGAGCACGTCCTGCCCGGCGAAGCGGGCGGCCGTGGCTCGGTAGTAACGGAGCGCCTCGAGGGGCGTCTCGGTGTCGAGGCCCGCGGTGGCCTCGAGGATCGCGCGGGACACCGGGCCCTGGACGGCGATGAGCGCGACGTCGTCGCTCGCGTCGTCGACCTCCACGTCGTCCAGGCCCTCCGCGGCCTCGGCGAGCACGGCGAGCACGGGGTCGTGGTTGCCGGCGTTGGCGACGACGAGGAACGACTCCTCGCCCGTGCGGTAGACGATGAGGTCGTCGACGATGCCGCCCGAGGGATCCAGCAGCAGCGTGTACTTCGCCTGCCACTCGGCGATGGCGGAGAGCTTCCCGGCGAGGACGGAGTCGAGGAACGCGGCGGCGCCCTCCCCCTCGACGGCGATCTCGGCCATGTGCGAGATGTCGAAGATGCCGGCGGCCTCGCGCACGGCGCGGTGCTCGGCGAGGTCGCTCGTGTAGCGGACCGGCATGAGCCAGCCCGCGAAGTCGGTGAAGGAGGCCCCGGCCGCCTCGTGCACGGCGTGCAGCGGGGATCGGCGGGGCGGGGCCGCGGCGTCGGTGTCGGTGTCGTCGGGTGCGTCGGGCATGGAGTCCTCCGGTCTTCCCCGGCACGGACGCCGGATGCGGGACTCCCCCTCTGTCATGGGCCTGAGAGCTTCGCGCCGTCCGAGGACGGTGCTTTCACCGTGGGCGAGCCGTGCGGGACGGCTGCTTTTCAGAGTGGCCAGTGCATCGCGGTACGTGGACCTGAGAGATTGGCGGGGAGGCTTGCTCCTTCGGTGCTCCCGGAGGAGCTCTCCCGCGATGCGTGCGCGGCCGTGTGTTCGTGGACCAGCATATCGAGCGGGACGTTTCCGCCGTGTGACGATCCCCGGCAGATCTCCCCCTCCGCACGCGACGACGCCGCCGCATCCGGGTGGATGCGACGGCGCCGGGTGGTCGGGTCGACCGGAGGGTCAGATCGCGTCGGGCGAGGGCGCGGCCGGTGCCTGCGGGGCGCCGTCCTCGTCCTGGTCGATGACGCGGCGCACGTCGTCGGCGAGCTGCGCGACGCCCTCGGGCATCATCTCGAAGCCGTCCGTGGTGCCGACGTTGATGACGAGGCCGGTGCCCTCGGGGATCGCCTGCACGAGCTCGGCGGCGGGGATCGTGGCGACGTGGTCGGCGACGCTCGTGACCTTCTCGTCGATGCGGTCCTCGTGCGTGAACGCGGCCAGCATGGGCACGCCCTCGCGGTCGAAGAGCACGGGCTGCAGCTGGTCGGTCTCGGGAGTGAGGGGCGTGGCGGTGGGCACCACGACCGTCGTGTTGATGAACTCCGTGAGGACGGCGGTCATGTCGGACTCGCCCGCCTGGCCGCGCGCGATGGCCTGCTCGAGGGGGGTGGGCTCTCGGTCCTGTGAATCGGTCATGGGTCCATCGTGCCCGATCCGGCGGGGCGGCGCCTGATCGCGGCGGCCTCCCTCGCGGCCGACGGCGTTAGGATCGTCTCCTCCATCCGCCATCCGTCCCGAGGGGAGACGCCCGTGTCGATCGGACGCCAGCGCCCCCGCGGCGAGCTCGAGGCCGCCATCATGGACGCGCTGTGGGACGCCGACGAGCCGCTCACGGCCAAGGACGTCGTCGCCCGCATCCCGGATCCGCGTCCCGCGCTCACGACCGTGCTCACGGTGCTGGACCGGCTCGGCCAGAAGGGCCTCGTCACCCGCTCGGACGAGGCGCGCGCGCTCACCTTCGCGCCGGCCCGCTCGCGCACCGACCACGCGGCGTCGCTCATGTCGGGCGCGCTCGCGGCCACGAAGGACCGCGAGGCCGCGCTGCTGCGCTTCGCCGGCACGCTCGACGGCGACGACCTCACGGCGCTGCGTCGCGCGCTCGGCGGGGACGACCGGGCGTAGCCGGATCCGCCCGCTCGGCTAGCGCGGATCGTCGGACCCGTCGTACGGGCCGCCGACGCTCTCGCCGTCCTCGCCCGGGAAGCGACGCGTCGACCGGCGCACGACGCCGACCACCACGAGCGCGGCGGCCGCGAGGATCACGAGGCCGATGAGCACGAACACCCACACGGGCGTGCTCTCCGCGGTCTCCGCGAGCGGCACGGACTCGCCGGACTGCGCGTCCGACGAGGGCGCGGGGGCGACGGACTCGGCGCCCTGCGTGGTCATGGTGCCCTCGGGCTCGGGCGTCGCGGTGGCCGCGCTGCCCGCCCAGGCGTCGCCGCAGGCCGGGGCCTCGAGGATCGCCGGGGTGCCCGTCGTGTCGCCAGCCGGCGCGTAGGTGAAGGAGTAGGTGCCGTCGATGGGGTGGCTGTCGCTCGAGACCGCGCGCCAGGTCACCTGGTAGGTGCCGGCCGTGCCGAGCGCGATGCGGCTGGTGGCGGTGGAGCCGTCGACCGTGACGCAGCCGTCCTCGTGGAAGGAGCTGTCGGTGGTGTTGACCACCTGGATCGCGAAGCCGGAGTTCTGGGCGTCGAGCGAGAGGAGGTCCTCGCTGAAGTCGAGCGCGATGGTGCCGGGCTCGTCCGTGACGGTGGCGTCGGCGGCGGGGGTGGATCCCACGAGCCGGTCGTGCGCGGTCGCGGCGCCCGCCGGGATGAGCGCGCCGCCCAGCACGAGCGCGGCGGCTCCCGCGGCGAGCGCGGCGCGACGGAGGAGGGACGGGGTGCGGGGGTGGAGCGGAGACGCCATGGGTCCATCATCCCCTGCGCGGACCGCGCGGCGATGGTCGAGGCGGGCATCGCGACCGGGCGGTGCGGCGCCCGCTAGGGTCGCGAGGGATGACGGAGATCCGAGAGCCCGGCCGCCGGCGCCGCCGACGGATCCTCATCGTGCTCGCGGTGGTCGTCCCCGTCCTCGTGCTCCTGGCCCTCGTGCGGCTGGCCGGGCTGGCCGTCTTCGCGACGGAGGGGGACGTTCCCGCGGCCTCGTCGATCCCGCTCCCGGAGGGCAGCGCCGTGGTCGACGAGAGCGTCGACTGCGCCTCGGGGGGATGCTGGACGATCCTGTCCGTGCGCCCGCCCCAGGGCATGACGCCTGACGAGCTCTCGGCCGAGCTCGGGACGATGCCGCAGGCGCGCATCCCCGGGACGCTCTGGGATCCCCGCACCATCTCGCTCACGGCGGAGGTGCAGGGGTCGCTCCTGGTCGTGCAGGCGGACTTCTGGTCGCAGGAGTACGTGCCCTGACCGCGGGCCCGCTCCCGGGTCGGCGTGGACCTCGCCAGAGGGGCAGGGTGGAGGGACGGCGGGCGGGACGCGCCCGTCCCGAGCACGAGGAGGATCCGTGGCCCCCGATGACGACATGCCGAGCACCATCCGGCGCTCCCCCGAGCACGCCCAGGCGACATGGTCGGCGGCGCACGCGGCGGCCGAGGAGCAGTACGGATCCGGCGAGCGCGCCGAGCGCACCGCGTACGCCGCGCTGAAGCACGGCTTCGAGAAGGTCGGCGACCATTGGGAGCCGAAGGACGAGACGGGCCCGTCGGACGCGGGCGCCGAGGAGCGCGGGGCGGGCACGGCAGGCGGCGTGGACGCGAACGCGTCGAAGGCGCACCTGATGGACGTCGCGCGCCGCCTCGACGTGCCCGGCCGCAGCCGCATGACGAAGGACGAGCTGGTCGAGGGGATCCGGAAGGCGAACGACCGCGAGACCCGGAGGGCGCGCGAGCGGGAGAGCTGAGGCGGGGCGCCCGTCCCCACGAGGACGGGCGCCCCGGCGGGTCAGCCGATCGTCGTGCCGCCGCGCACGTCGTCGAGCACCGTGAGGAGCGCGCCCTGCGTCCAGACGCCGATGCGCCCGGTCGCGTCATGGAACCTCGCCGCGTCGGCGTCCGAGAGCCCCGTCGTCCCGACGAGGTCGTCGCCGAGCTGGATCTCCACGGTGTCGTCCGCCGTGTACCGCGCGGTGAGCATGTCGCCCGGGAGCAGCGTCACCGGGATCGCCGGGTAGGCCGTACGGGTGCCGTCGGCGGCGATGGCGGTCGTCGTGATCGCCTGCGTGCGTGCGTCGTAGGTCACGGTGATCGCGCCGCGGTCGACCGTGCGGGCCGACTGCGCCTTGAGCACGAGGCCGACGGACTGCGCCGTGCGCGACACCTTGGTGAGCGTCACGGACGCCTCCTGCGTGACGCCGAGCACCTCCGGCCGCAGCAGCGCGCCGCCCTGGTACGGGCGGAGCGTGCCGGCCGCGAGCCGGTAGGCGGTGGCGGCGGTGTCGCCGGTCCAGGATCCGCCCACCGAGGAGCCGCGACGCGCGAAGTCGTCGAGCAGGGCAGCCTGCACGCGGAGGGTGCGCGTCACCGACTCGGCGGGCGCGAACCCGTCGTCCCCGGCCTGCGTGGCGGTGATCGTGCAGACGCCCGCGGAGGTCGGCGAGAGCCGCGTCCCCGTGACCGTGCACGCGCCGGACGCCTGGAACGACACGGGCAGGCCCGAGGTCGCGGTGGCCGACAGCGCGATCGCGTCGCCGCCCGCGGTCGCGCCGGTCGGCGCGGTGAACGCGATCGTCTGCGCGGCGAGCGCGGCCGGGCCGCCGGAGACCATCAGGAAGCTGACCTGGATGTCCGGGCCCGCGGCCTTCGCGATCTCCACCTCCAGCACCCCGTCCGCTCCGACGGTCGCGGTGTACGCGCTCGACGAGTCGGCGCCGAACGGCCGGGCCGTCTCGACGACCTGCCCGTTCAGCGTGATGCGCGCGGCGCGGCTGGCCGTGGTCCACGGGTCCGAGAACCCGAGGTCGACGCGGTGCTCGCCCGGCGTGAGCCCGCCGAAGGAGTACGTCAGCGTCGCGCCGGACTTCGCCCAGCGCAGCGTCGAGTAGAGGTCGCCGGTGGCGTCGCCCTTCACGTCGCTGGATCCGGTCCAGCCCCAGGTGGCGCCCGTCGCGGGATCCGCGCCGAGCGGCTGCTCCGGGACCGAGCCGAGGAGCGGGCCGTCGGCGGCGGACGCGGCGACCACCGCCTTCCAGTCGGCCGTGGCCCAGCCGCCCGCGTCGACCGCGTACTCGAGGTCCTGCGGGACGACGACGACGCGGCGGACGAGCGAGCGGCCGTCGTCGAGGGTGCCGCGGAGCTGCACGGGGCCGGCGCCGGCGAGCGCCGCGGCGTCCCAGGTGATCCCCGTGGTCGTGGTCGTGCCGCCGCTGGCCACCTCGACCTCGGTCGGCAGCGCGGAGGCGTCGTCGGTGCGCACGGTCGCGGGGATCGCGGTCGTGACCTCCCACGGCGCGTACGCCGGGATGTCCGACACGCTCCAGGTGCCGGGGTCGGTGAGGGTCATGGATCCGCCCTCGCCGAAGCTCAGCGGCAGCCAGACGTAGGGCGCGTTCGCGAGGTCGTCCGGGGTCCATCGGTCGCCCATGTAGACGAAGCGGCCGTTCGCCGGGTCGATCGGGATCACCGACGTGCTCTGGGAGCCGAAGGTCGTGCCGGCGCCGTCGCCCTGCGCGGGATTGCCGCGGTCGGTCCAGGTGCCGAGGATGTCGGTCGCGGTCGCGTAGGACGCCGGGTTGGGGTTCCAGCCGGTCGCGCCCGAGGTGATCAGGTAGTAGGTGCCGTGCGACTTGAAGAGCACGGGCGCCTCGCGGTGCGCGCCGATGTAGGGGCGGGTGAAGTCGACGCCCTTGACGGCGTCGGCCGGACCCGTGGCGAGCGCGGTGTAGTCGGCGTCGAGCTTCGAGATGTAGAGGGAGTAGTTCTCCTCGCTCGAGTAGACGATGTACGCGGTCCCGTCGTCGTCGACGAAGAGGTTCATGTCGCGCGCCATGCCCTTGCTCTGCGGCTGGTAGTCGGGCTCCCCGGGCGGCGCCTCGTGCAGGCGGTGGTCCTGGATGTAGCGGAACGGGCCGGTGGGCGAGTCGGCGACGGCGACGCCTGCGGTGGCCTTGGCGTACTGCGCGTCGCTCGCGGCGGTGGGGCCGTCGGTGTGGATCCACATCACCCACTGGCCGGTCGCCTCGTTGTGGACGACCTTCGGGCGCTCGAGGATCGCGGCGGGCCGCGTGGATCCTGCGGCGGGCACCGTGCCGAGGTCCTCGTAGACGGCGGCGCGCTCGTCGGCGTCGAGTTCGCCGTAGAGGCCGGCGAAGTAGGGGTCGGCGTCGAACTGGTCGGGTGACGACATGGCACGGAGGGCGAGGCCCTCGTCGGTCCAGGCCTCGAGGTCACGCGACGAGTACACGTGCACGCCGGGGCTGGACGCGTAGCCGTTGGAGCGGTCCTCGCCGTACCAGTGGTAGATCGTGTCGCCGGCCTCGTCGACGGACGGGACGATCTGGCCGCCGTGGGCCTGGATCACCTTCCCGGCCGTGTCGAGGCGGGCCTCGCCGGGCGTGAACGTCGCGTCCTCGACGGCCGCGGGGGCCGGCGGGGTCGCGGCGCTCAGAGCGGCCGCGCGGGCGGCGGCG